>NZ_JAVRCS010000004.1:62173-272499 GCF_034530635.1 Nostoc sp. EspVER01 | reverse complement strand
ATGGTCGAGTGAGAAAACTTTTTCTCTCCCGACAATTAATCCACCCTGCTCCCCGCCTGCGGGGAGGGGGGTTCTTCGGGTTTAATAAGCAATCAAGGGGACATGATATAATTCAACATATCCATTCCCTGAGACTAACGAGGATTTGAGGGCAATGGAAGAGATACTCAAGAAAAAACTGGGTAGTAGTGGAGAGGCTTTTTAATTAGTTGAAAGGTTTAACGATGGGTTTAGATAGTGAAATCTTGCAGATATTACAACTTACTAATCACACTGATAATATTGTGCCGCTTGCGACATATTAAATTGTAATAGCTTCTCCTCTCCCAACTGGTATCCCAAACTCGGCTTAAAAGGCGAAATATTCAAACTGCGAATAATTTCTGACGCCACAGCCTTTGCTAGTAACGGTGGTACAGAGTTACCAACTTGTCGAAATCCGTGCCATTTAGTTACATGAAATCTAAACCAATCGGGGTAAGAATGCAATCTCGCCGCTTCCCTGACAGTGATACAGCGCGGCGTAGATGGATGAATCGGTCTCGGAGATGTGAAGGAACCCCTATACTTATCTGTTCCCGCTCTTAAAGTATTACAGACACCAGCAGGATGTAGCTTATGAAAACGACTAATTTTTTCTCTTTCGCCTTGTTGAGTCTCCAGAAAACGTTTAACAGTTTCCTCAGAATGTTTGGTTCTTAAACTTGAAGAAAGTATTCGCAAATCATATTCTCGTTTGTAAGAATAATCATCATTTAGGCATTTGATACCGCGAAGTACAAGAGCATATTTACTAGGCTTTTCATAGTCTGCAACAACCCAATCTCTTGTTAGTAACTCTGGATATTTTTCTATTTCAGGTAAATCTCCAATTGCCTCCCATACTGTAGGACTCGATGGGATGTCAGATATTTTTTTAGAATTTAAATTATTTAGTAAAGCTTGTTTAGTAATCGGCTGAGGATATTTCGGTAACTCTACATCCTCCCTTGCACCTATGAGAAATAATCTCTCACGGGACTGTGGTACTCCGTAATTTGCAGCGTTGAGAATTTTATAATTTTCTTCTACTTGATAGCCGTGAATTCTAAAATCGCTAATTAAAGCTTGGAGAATTTGTTTATGTTCGCCAACTGTAATTCCCCGGACATTTTCCATCACAAAGAATTTTGGTTTTAGTTGCAAAACCAGGCGATGAAAGTGAAATACCAAAGAGTTTCGAGGATCGTCAACAGCCCGTTTGCCAATTAGGGAAAATCCTTGACATGGTGAGCCACAAATAACCACATCAATTTCGCGACCGCCAATCTCAGACCGATTCCTAATTTCTTCCCCAGTTGTATCCACAACACTTTTACATAACACTCTCGCATAAGGGAAGTTAAACTCATGGGTTGCACAGTGGATCGGGTCGATTTCCACAGACGCTAGCACATCAAAACCAGCTTGCTCAAAGCCAAGAGTCATACCGCCCGCGCCAGCAAATAAATCAACTGCGATCGCTCTTTGTTTTTTCATCTCATAAGCCATGACACCCCAATCTAATTCGTAATTGATAATGACGCTCGAAGACTCGCTAACGTAATTCGTAATTACCCTATGTATAAATGTGGGTTTCGGCAAAAATAGGTGGTTCGCACTTAATTTTACTCATAAATAAACTGATTGATTCTCTATTTTTAATTACGAATTACGAACTACGAATTACGAATTATTTAGTCGCATTTGCAAAATTTCTTGAGCAGCGCGATCGCAAACCCCAACTTCTCCTAAACTTTGCCGCATTTCTTCATAATCTAGCAAAGTTTGCTCTCTGCGACTGGGATTGAGTAGCAGTTCCATTGCTGCTTGGGTAATATTTTCTACTGTGGCTTGCTCTTGTAAAAATTCTGGCACAATCGGCTTCATCACGACTAAATTAGGTGGCGATGCGAAGGTTATTGAACCTTTGAGGATTTTACGAGCGATCCACGCAGTTAAACGACTAAGGCGATAAACTACAACCTGTGGCACATTTAACAGAGCAAGTTCTAGATTGACAGTACCAGATTTGCTAATAGCTAAATCAGCAGCGGCAAAAACTTCCTTTTGTTGACTTGATAAAACTGTCGCCCGCAAACCGTAACGCTCAATAGCCTCCTCAATTGGCTGTCTATAAACTTCCAGCGACAGTGGAATCCAGAAACGAACTTCAGGTAATTTCGCTTGAATAGTTTGGGCAGCTTGAAAAATTACTGGTAAAAGATATTTTAGTTCTTGGCGGCGAGAGGCGGGGAGAAGTGCGATCGCAATTTCTTCTGATGCAATTCCCAGTGTTGCACGAGCTGCTTCCCTAGTAGGAGCATCTTGCATTCGGTCAACCAAAGGATGTCCCACCCAACTAACTTTTGCGCCTTTCTCGCGAAAGTAACGGGCTTCTTGTGGAAAGATTGCCAACAGCTTATCTGTAAAACCAACAATCCGGTTAGTCCTCCGCAAACTTAATGACCAAGCCCACTCTTGGGGAGCAATGTAATATACCACAGGTATATCTGGCAGATGCTGTTTCATATAAGTCCCAATTTCCAGATTGGGAGTCATATAATCGATCAGCACTACCAAGTCAGGTGGATTTTGCTTTAAGGAAGCGATCGCTTGACGTTGCACCTGAAGAGTCGGTAAAACATAAGGTAGCCCTTCTAGAATACCCATTGAGCCAATACTACTGGTATTTCCCAACAGAATTGCCCCAGCCTCTACCATTTTTTCGCCACCCAGCGCCACAATCTCTAATTCCAACCCAATCGCCACAGCTTGACGCTTCAGCGCTGAAATTAGTAGCGACCCTTGTAAATCGCCAGATACTTCGCCAGTGCTGATAAATATCCGCATTTGATAATTAAAGTTAGGAGTTAGGAATTAAAAGTGAGGAGTTAAAAGTGAAGAGTTAGGAATGAGGAGTGAAGAGTTAAAAAATGTAATTTATCAACTCATAACTCATAACTCCTAACTCCTAACTTCTAACTCACGATTCATCACTTGCGCCTTTTTTCCCTTTACTGGGAATCAAGCCACGTCTTCCAGGCATCTGAGAAAGTAGAAGGAAGCGTCGCAGATGCTGCAATTCTTCGCTATCCCCTAACAATTCCAACTGTTCCAAAGCATCCTTAAAAGACAAATTAGAACGGTAGAGAATGCGGAAGGCTTTTTTCAGCATAAGCAAATCTGCTGAGTCCATACCAGACCGTTTGAGTCCGACAAGATTGAGGGTTCGTACCCGCGCTGGATTTCCTTCCACTAGCATATATGGGGCCACATCCCGGTCAATACGTGCCATACCTCCCACCATTGCTTGTCTACCAATATGCACAAATTGATGGACACCTAAAACTCCACTGAGCCTAGCGCGTGACTCTATATGGACATGACCAGCCAACGCCACAGAGTTAGCAATCACTACTTGGTCTTCAATGACGCAGTTATGAGCCACATGGACATAAGCCATCAACAGATTACCATCACCAATTATTGTCGCTTCACCGGCACCGGTAGCGCGGTTAATGGTAACGTACTCACGAATCAAGTTGTTATCACCAATTTTGACCCAGGTTGGTTCTCCTACAAACTTCAGATCCTGGGGTTCCATGCCGATGGCTGCACCTGTAAAAATCTGATTTTGCGCCCCAATTTCACAAGGCCCCTCTAGCACTGCATGAGCGCCGATTATTGTTTCAGGGCCCACTTTGACATGCGCTCCAATCACAGCATAGGCACCGACTTGCACTGTATGGTGAAGTTCCGATTTCGGATGAATTACAGCAGTTGGATGAATTAGCGTTTTCAAGGGTGAATCTCCAGAACTGTCTTAATAATCCAGCGCCAGGCGGGGTTTTTGAGGCAGCGCGTTACTCTGGTTAAGAGAGTTGTATCGACTACCGCCCCATTGAGGCGACTGGCGTTGTTGAGTGTGAAATATTTCAGTGAACGAAAGTGTCGGGCAAAGCAAGTTAAGTGTGTTTGTGAGTGCGTCTCGTAGAGAGGGCGGCGAAAATCAAGAAATTATTCAGATGCTATTGTGGATTTTTTAACTGTTATCCTGAAACAGGATTCAGTAGGGGCATTTCACGGCTATACCCATACCACGAAAGCAAACTTTTAGCTAACTAAAGAAAACATTAATTCCCCTTCACAAGCAAGTTGACCATCAACTTCGGCACGACCTTGCATCTTACCGAAACGACGTTGTTTTACCCATAACAGTTCCACCGTCATGACTAGTTGATCTCCCGGCACGACCTGGCGACGAAAGCGAACTTTATCGATACCAGCGAAGACGAACAGCCCGCCTTCTACCGAAGACATTTGAGTTAGGACAATGCCTCCAACTTGTGCCATTGATTCAACAATTAGCACCCCTGGCATCAGTGGACGTTCAGGGAAATGTCCTTGAAAATGGGGTTCGTTGATAGTGACATTTTTAACCCCAACAGCTTTTTTACCTGGCACGTAGTCAATTATTTTGTCTACAAGTAAAAATGGGTAGCGATGGGGTAGCAATTTCTGAATTTCTTCAGATGTGAAAGTTGTTTTTATCTCAGAACTGATTGTAATCTCATTTATACCCTGTGGTTCAGTAGATGTCGGTGTAGTCGTATCGATGGTATTCACTTCAGTGAGGATTGACATTGGCCGTGTAGTTGATTTTTTATCTAAAAGTTGAGTAGGCAGGCGTATATCCAAAGCCTTAATAATCCTGGATTTTAAGCTTTAGTTCTAATCCCAAATCTAAAACCCCAAATCTAAAATTCTTTGAGCCAGTTGAATGTGTAAATTATGGCTGGCTTTATACGCTAAAAAATGAGCACGAGGAAAAGTTCCTAGTAAACTCAAATCTCCTACTAAATCCAAGATTTTATGACGGACTGGCTCATTTGCAAATCTCAACGGTGGATTTAGCCAGCCTTCTGGCCCACAAACGAGTGCATTATCCAAACTGCCACCTTTAATTAACCCTGTTTTTTGTAAGTGTTCAATTTGATGCAGTAAGCCAAAAGTACGCGCAGGAGCAATTTCCGTAGCAAAGCTAGCAGAAGCGTTTTCTAGTTCAGCTGTTAGTGACCAACTATGCCATTGATTACCAATAGCAGGCAGGTCAAAATCAATACCGTAACTAAAGCGGGTTTCTTCTGCTGGAAGGGCACATACAAAGGCATCCCCTTGATAGACCCATATTGGTTCTGTAATAGCCAAGGGAACTTGGTTGTTAACGGGTTGTGAGACTAAGCCAACTTGGGCAATATTAGCTGTCCATACACTTGCTGAACCATCTAAAAGTGGAACTTCTGCACCATCAATTTCAATCCGGGCATTATCCACGCCCATACTCGAAAGTGCTGCCAACAAATGCTCTACCGTGCGAACATATACCTCACCCTTACCCAACTGAGTTGAGAGAACAGTGTGATTAACTGCTGCAACTTGGGCTGGAATTATTGGCAAATCCGGTAAATCCACCCGCACAAAGTAGCGTCCACTTCCCGCCTCGGCTGGTAATATCCGCACCTGGGTATTCACACCGCTATGCAGTCCCACCCCTATTTGGGTGATTTGATCTGCTAGAGTGTGCTGTCGCATAGCCGAAAAGTTAATATATTTCCTTTAGTATTGTTCATCGTCTGTTTTGGTAAAATCCCTGATATTCCCTGAAAAATGTCATTAGTCCCTTTATCGGAACAGTATTGAGGTAAATGTAACAATTAGCAAGCTAATCCAGAAAAGTTATGAGTTAACAGTGAAAAGTGAGGAATTAAAACTCATAACTCCTAACTTCTAACTCCTAACTGGTTAAAATCTTTCGCCAATACCGAAATTAATCCGGCTATCACCATCATCGTTGATACCGTAATCAATCCGAATCGGCCCCAGTGGAGACTGGACGCGAACGCCAAGACCATAACCATAGCCACTGCCATTTTTGTTCAACACTTCAGCAGCCCTAGTACTAGTTCCCAGGTCACTACCGAGATCAAAAAATAGTGCGCCGCTAACTACTGAAAAAACTGGAAACCGATACTCAACTGATGCTTGCACATAAGAGCGTCCACTACCTAATGCTCCTTCTTCATAACCCCGAACGGAGTTGCTACCCCCAAGGGTAAAAGCTTCGTAGGGAGGCAAGTCACCGAGGATAGTTCCTGCTTGCAAGTTAAATGCTAAGGTTTGTGCCCCTTTGCTGAGGCTAATCAGCTTAATGGGTAAATATTGGCTGTAGCTACCCCGCAATCTGGTGAGGAAGATGTTGCCTAGCCCCACAGGGACTGACTGATCGACTCCAAAGCGGAGATAAGAACCACTAGTGGGTTGCAAGGGGTTATTACGGAGATCGCGCTGTGCCCCCACTTGTAACAGTAGTAAATCGTCTTGACCGCTGCTAGAGAGGGTCAGTGGAATTTCATCACTCAGGCGGTTTCCAGTATCATCATCAAATACCGCTCCTGTTTTTCTCAGATTGCCATCACTATCACGGGCGGAAACTCGTTGATACTGTAAGCCCGCTGAGGCAGTCCAGACAGAAGTTTTATAAGGATTGGCAGACAAGGGACGGGTAAAGGTGACACCGCCACCTACACGGAGAATGCGGGGGCGATCCTGAGAATCTACATCGGTGGGATTACCAGGATTAAACGTCCTAATGTCTTCATCTTTACCATCGAAAATCAACGAAATAGAACTGCGACGGAAAATATTGGTTGTGTAGGAAGTCCGGTAAGGATCTCCTGCGATCCAGGGGTCGGTAAACCGCAAGTCAAACAGCAGCTCTCGTTCTCCTACCTGTATTTCTGTCCCCAGTTTTTGGTTCCTACCGTTCAGGTTTTGCTGTTGATAGCTAACTGTTCCAAAAAGTCCGCTAGCAGAGCTAATCCCTGCCCCAGCGGCAATAGAACCGCTGCTGCGTTCAGCTACATTCACTACTACATCCACCTTGCTGGGATCAGTACCAGGGTCAAGGGACACATTCACATCTTCAAACAGTCCTAATCCATACACGCGCTGTAGGTCTTTTTGCACTGTGTTGCGATTGAATACTTGTCCTGGCTTCAACTCAACTTCTCTGGTAATGATGTACTCCTGTGTCCGTCCGCGAATTGGTTGTCCCTTTTCGTCTGTTTCCTGACCATCTTTATTGCGGAACCGGACTCTAATGTTTTCTACTACCCCTTCTGCTACTTGTAAGGTAACAACTCCGCTTTCAGAAACTTGTGGCGCTCCAATTACGTTAGCTAGTACGTAACCTTTGTCTTGATACCGCTTATTTAACTGCTTGATGCCTTCTTGCAAGTCACGCAAGTTGAGGATTTTGCCATACTGCTCCTTAAAGACTTCATCCACAGTATTAGCTGGGAGTACAGAAGCAACACCAGTGCCAGGATTGGCTTGCACTTCTACTTTACTGAGAACGGGGTTAGGCTGGACAACAAAGCTCACCCGCACTCCCAAGGGGGTATCTTCTGGCGCTGCTTGGACGTTGGAGAAGAAGCCAGTACCAAAGATGGCGTTAATATCTTCTTGGAGTTGGCTGCGGGTGGTTGTTTGTCCTGGTTGGGTACGAATTACTCTGTAAACTTGGTTTTCCAGTTCTGGTAATAGTTGGCCAGTCTGGGATCTAACTACTACTTCCGATACCAGTACGCGGGGGTCATTGGCTTCTGGGGCTGTGTTGGGTTGAGTATTACCTGGAGTTGTCGGTGGGTTAACATTCTGGGGACTGGGAGTAGTGCCTGGGAATGGCGCAGGTGTTCTTTCTTGACTAGCTGGGGGGGGAATTTCTGGAGCGGTTGATGGTTCTGGAGTTGTGGGTAATAAAGGTTCCGTTGTCGGTGGATTGACATTTTCTGGGACTGGAGTGGTCTCAGGAGTTGGGGAAGGCGTTGGTTGTTGAATTTCTGGCGGTGGAATATCTGGAGCCGGAGACGGCTGTTGAGTAGGGCTGGGATTGATTTCAGGGGTTTGTGCAGTTGTTGGCGTTGTGGAAGTTGGCACAATTACCTCTGAGGTTGCGCTCGCTGCTGGATTAGCAGGGTAAATTGCAACGACGCGGGATTGGGTACGCTCCGCCTCTATAACTCCTGTGGATTTAGGTCGAGATTCTAGACTTTTACTAGAGTTAACCTGACCAGTGTCCTTTTCTGGCTGCTGATTTGTTTCTAGTGTCAAAACTTCTGTTGTCTGTTTTGAACTGTTGGCGGTTTCTGCATTTGCACTCAATGAGCCACCCAAAGGGGCTGCAATTGCTACTGCTGCCAGCAATACGGGAGATAAACGCATTTTACTTATATTCCTCTTCACGACCACACACACCATCACAAGGCAATAATGCCCTTATCTCAAAGGTAAAACTCAAAACATAATTTTTTTCTTTTGCTTTTTTACTTTACAAGGCAAAAGGCAAAAGGCAAAAGTTAAATATAATTCCTTCTCACCTTTTGGTTTTTACCTGGTTAACTTGTAGTTTCTACTGCTTTTAGCACTCTTTGTAAGACCTCCTGGTAGGCATCCTCTACATTTCCTAAGTCTCGGCGAAAGCGATCTTTGTCCATTACCCTGCGGTTTGAGTCTTTTTCTGCGGTATCCCACAAACGGCAGGTGTCGGGGCTAATTTCATCTGCCAAGAGCAACTGCTGTTGTGAGTCCAAACCAAACTCTAGTTTGAAGTCTACTAGGGTAATGCCACACCGCTGCCAAAAGTTATTGAGAAATTCATTGATTTGCAATGCTAGATGGGTAATTGCGTCTACTTGTTCCGCAGTCGCTAGTTCTAGCAGGTACAGGCGATCGCGTGTCAACAAAGGATCTCCTAATTGATCGTTTTTATAATAGAACTCAACCAAAGGCTGTTTCAGAATTGTACCCACTGGTAAACCTGTTTGCTGACACAAACTGCCAGCAGCAATATTTCTGATCACCACTTCTAAGGGTAAAATCTTTACTGCCCTCACCCGCATTTGATTTGGGGCAGGACTATCGATAAAGTGAGTCTTTATACCATAAGCCTCCAACTGTTTAAAAAGCTGGCTGGAAATGCTACAATTAATTTTTCCTTTCCCTTGGATGTTGCCACGCTTTTGGGCGTTAAACGCCGTGGCATCGTCCTTAAAATCAGCCAACAAGACTTCTGGATCGTCCGTTGTATAAAGAATTTTTGCTTTGCCTTCGTATAATTTGGAATTAACAGACATAGTGGCAGGTAGTGTTTTAGGCGATGGACAAAAATTGTCCTTTGAGGCTTCACCATTTTATCTTTAGTTATTAACTATTAGCCATTGGTGATTATTTAAGAGGAAGCAGGGGCAGGTTAAAATAATTAATAACCAAATACCTAGCCCAATTTTCTCCTCTGGATCGCTGCCTAATAGCTAATTGCCAAATATTTAGAACAAAATCTCTAACTTTTAACAGAGGACAATTAGCTTTCGTGTCTAGTATCCTCATCTAAGTAGTTTTACTATCAGAATTTTAATTAGTTTTGAGAGAATAAGTTACCAAGGCATACTGACATGTAATAATAATTTTTACTTAAAGGTTTCGATTGCAGCTAATTACAATTTGAACTTCATAAATTAAGATGAGATAAATTGACAACCGTGAGGAAAATCAAATATTCTCTCTAGCTCCTTTAGCGATTTGTCTGTAATATTTAACACACAAAATTTTTCAAGCTTTATCTTCTAGTCTCAAAATCTGAATTAACCAATTCCCGATCAACAATTGGAAAAGGAGTCGGATGATCTGATTTACCTCAATCTGACAAAAGTAAAGATTAGGTTAGCTAGTAATTCAGCTTCCGAAACTCAAACACAAGGTGAATTGAATAAATGGATAAAAAAATAGTGAACAAGGATGATTTTCTCTTCCCTCGCGGTCGCTACTACGGTCAAGTTAAGCCAGAAAATTTGGTTTTTAATGCAAATCTCCAGGAATTTGCTCAACGAGTAAGTTACATTTGCAACTTAGAAACAGGCGGAAAAGTGCCTCCAGGTGCAGCTTACGAACAAATAAAGGATCTGTGGAAACAGTTGAAACGCTCAAAAAAAGAGCTAGGAATTGGCGAAGATCCGTTTCAAGATGACCAGGGAGAGGCTAAAGATTGAAGGGGAGATAGGAGAGATGGGGGAGACAAGGAGAATAAGCAATGACAAATGACAAGTGACCAATGACAAGTGACCAATGACTACTTAGTAAGCATTGTCCAAATACCATCCCAGGACTCTGGGGGCGGCGTTTGTTGATAATTACGCGCACGCTCTAGGTGGATATCAACAGCTTGGTCTTGAGGTTGGATAGATTTGGCGGACTCGAAACAAGCGATGGCTTGTGAAAAGTTGCGCGATAAATAAGCAGCGCGTCCAGTATGATAATGAAACAAAAACTCTTGAGTGTTGGTATCTAGGGGAGTTGTGCGATCGCCAATTAACTCGTAGATATTCACGGCTTGGTGTTTCCCTTTAACGCGGATTTTATCTAACTGGCGCACCCAAATGCGATCGCTGCACAGTTGGTAAGTAAATTCACTTAAAATAATATCACAACCATAATCTTTAGTTACCGCTTCCAAGCGCGAACTTAAATTTACACCATCTCCAATTACCGTGTAATCCATCCGTTTCCGGGAACCAATATTACCCGAAACCACATCCCCAGAACTAATCCCAATGCCAATACGAATTTGCGGCTGGGCCTGGATAATTCGCCGTTGGTTAAATTCTTCTAAGCGGCGTCTCATATCTAACGCTGACTGCACAGCCCTCCAAGCATGATTTTCTGTCAATGGTAGCGGCGCACCAAATACCGCCATTAAGGCATCACCAATAAATTTGTCGAGAGTGCCTTCGTGGTTAAAAACCGCCTCTACCATCGTTTCAAAATACTGATTGAGCAGCAATACCACCTCAGCTGCACCGAGATTTTCCGTAAGTGTTGTGTAGCCTCGGATATCAGAAAACAAGATAGTTACTTCCTTCCGTTCGCCTACCATTAAAGCATCTTCCCCTAGAGCCATAACTTGTTCAGCGACATGGGGCGTTAGATAGCGCGACATGGTAGTTTTCATTCGTTTCTCTTGAGTAATGTCTTCTAAGACCACCAAACCACCACGTACACCGCCTTCTGGGTTGGTTAGGGGATTAACAGTAAGATTGATATTGCGCTCTAATGTTTGTACCTCATGAGAAGTGAGAAACTCAGATTGGGGAGTCAAAGGTTGATTCCAGGGAATAAAAATATCGGGGTTATTGCGATCGCGCAATGCTAAAATCGAGTGATAAGTACTGAATGCTAAGTATTGAGTTTCACTTTTAACTCCTAACTCCTCACTCATAACTTGATGTACTCCCAGTATCAAACTTTGCTCTGGCACATAATGTTTAGCTCCAGTTTTGAGACTATCTTCTAGTCGCATTTGGAGATTTTCAATTGGCACAACTTCCCAAACTAGGCGACCAATCAAATTTTGTTCCCACAAAAGTTTGTTGTTTTTACTATTAGCGTCTCCTATCGGACAACCCAGCAACTCTAGGGCTGCATCATTAATCGTGACAATCTGTCCCGCCATATCTGTAGAAATCACAGCATCTGACAGACTTTGTAAAATATCTTTTTGATACTGTTTTTCTAACAGCACATTTTCAAACAGCCGAGCATTTTCTAAGGCAATTCCTGCCTGATTATTAAAAGCCCGCATAAACTCTTCATCAGAAGCAGTAAAACTACTTTGTTGCTTATTAATTAATTGTGTAACGCCAATCAATTCATTTGCAGAATTAAATACTGGCAAACATAGGATATTGCGAGTTATATAACCAGTTTTTTTATCTATAGTCGGGTCAAAGCGGGGGTCTTTATAAACATCAGAAATATTTAAGGCTTCACCAGTGGAAGCTACATATCCAGCAATGCCACGATTAGCAGGAATGCGAATTTCTATCAAGTTTGTGCCATCTGCTGCCACTGCAACTTTCGTCGAGAGTTCGTTTAGCTCTTTACGATATAAAAACAGTGTACTGCGGTCTGCTTGCATTAAAATTCGGGCTTGTTCCATGACTATCTGCAAAGTTGCTTCTAAATCTAAACTTTGCCCCAGTGTCTGAGTTGCCCGCAACAAAGCCGTTGCGCCTCTTTGATTACGAGCCGCTACATAAAAAGATTGGCAGCTTTCCAGGATAATACCAATTGAAGCCGCAAAGTCTCGAAAACGTTCTTCATCATCATGATTAAACGGAACATTCCCGGTTTTATTAGCTAGTTGCACTACCGCTACAGTCTGGTTTTTGCTACTGATAACGGGCATACATAAAAGATTACGGATTTTGTAGCCCATTTGTTTTTCAAGTTCTGGGCTAAATAGGGGATGAGTATAAGTTTCAGATATATTGAGATATTGACCTGTACTAGCAACATGTCCAGGGATACCCACGGTAATGGGAGTACGAATTTCTAAGAATTTTTGGCTATTATCTTGAGGAACTTTTGACCACAGTTGACCTTTGTCATAATCAACTAAAAAAATGGCTGTATGTTCTGCTTGGAGAATTTGACCAATTTTGAGTGTGATAGCTTCTAATACTTTCTCCAACATAGTTTCTAGAGCTTCATTATTGATTAGTTCAATAGCTCTCAAAAATTGCTGGAACTCAGCAGTTATAAAGTCGAGTAAGCAAACAAATTCATTAACAGATAAGTCTTTGACGCGACGCAGTAGGGCATGAGCACGATTAACTTGAGTTAGTTCAGTTAATGTAGCCAAGACGCTGCCTGAGTTGGGGAGTGTCATGGTAATTTTAGATTTTAGATTTTGGGCATTGGGATTAGGGAAGAGGTGACAGGTGACAGGTGATAGGAAATAACCTGTAACCTATTCCCTTTTTCACTCCCTACTTCCTACTCTCCGATTGTGCCAACTGTTCAGAAAATATCACCTTTTGATAGTAATCTTGTAGCTGTCTGGTGGCAGCTGCCCAACCCCAACTTTCTGCTTCCTGGCGGGCATTTTGACGGATGGTGTCTCGTTGTTGTTTTTGTTCTAAGAGTCGAACAGTAGCAGCTAATGCTCCTTGAATATCTGCTGTTGGCTCAAAAAGATATCCATTTACGCCATCTGTCACAATATCAGGAATTCCCCCGGAACGGGCTGCTACCACGGGACAGCCAGCAGCCATCGCTTCTAGTAGCACTAAGCCTAGTGTTTCTGTACGGGAAGGAAAGATGAAGGCATCAGCACTCGCAAAGGCAGAACCTAACTCTTGCCCCATAAGATAGCCAACAAAATAAGTATTTGTGCCAGCAAAGTGTTTTTGCAATGCTTGACGGTGCGGCCCATCGCCAACCAATGCCAATCGCGCTTGGGGAATTGCTTCTAAGATTGGTTTGATGCGCTCAATTTCTTTTTCAGCGGAAAGCCGTCCAACGTAGAGTAGCAATGGACTTTCTGGATGATTTTGTGATAAATGCGATCGCATCTCTACATTAGCTAAATCGGGGTGAAATAATTCTGTATCTACCCCACGCTGCCATAAATCTACACGTTCAATACCATGCGCTGTTAATTCCTCCACCATTGCTGTGGAGGTACACAGATTTAAAGCTGCTTGATTATGAGCGCCTTTCAGTAGTTCCCAAAGAAAACCTTCCAGCATCCCCAAGCCGTAATGCTGGAGATATTGGGGTAAATGGGTATGATAAGAAGCCACCAAGGGGATTTTGAGGATTTTGCTATAAAATATACCAGACAAACCCAAAACGGCTGGATTCACGACATGAATAACATCTGGCTTAAACTCTTCTAAAGTGTAACCAATGGCTGGGCGGGGTAATGCCATTTTTAATTCTGGATACAATGGCAGAGGAAAGCCACTAACGCCGTAAACTTTAGCGCCTTTGTGTTCTGTGATGCCTCCATCAGGGGCAATCACCAATACCTGATTACCGCTGCGCTGGAGATGATCGACAGTATGGCGCAGGCGCGTTACAATGCCGTCAACCTTGGGTAAAAAGGTTTCGGTAAATAGGGCAATTCTCATAAAAAACTATTCAGTCCAGGCAGATAATCTCAGCTTAAGAGTGCATTTTGCTATTAAACACAGAGTAAACTGTCTCGCGTCCTGTAATCAATTCTGCACAATCAAAATAACTGTAGTAAACAGTAAATTTAGTAGTAGCTGGAAGATACGCCTGATGAATAATAAATAGTTGGTCGCCATATTGTGCTAAAATATGACGACCATTTTTAGACCCACGATTTACTGGGGTTTATTTTAATTTCTGTGCCAAGAGACTTTAGGCAGAATTTGTTTGTGATCTACTCGTGTCTGATACTTGATGGCAAAGTTTAACAGAGAATCGAGGAGAGAATCAGAGAGCAGGTGAGGCTGCAAACCTAAATCAAGCAATTTTGTATTTTTAGCGTTGAAGTAATGTTCTTCCTTCTCGACTCTGGGATTATCTAAATGATTGATTTCTACGTTCAATCCGATAGCGTTACCAGCTTTTTTCACCATCAATGCCAATTCGCCAACGCTGAATTGTTCGGTAAATTGATTAAATACGCGGAATTCACCAGCTTCGGCAGGATTAGCGATCGCTAATTCTACACATCTGACTGTATCCCGAATATCCAAAAATCCGCGAGTTTGTCCACCTTTACCGTAGACAGTTAACGGATGTCCAATTGCTGCTTGAATACAAAAGCGGTTCAGTGCAGTACCAAACACACCATCGTAATCCAGCCGATTAATCAATAGTTCGTCTATCCCCGTTTCTTCGGTTAAAACGCCATAAACTATACCTTGATTTAAATCAGTTGCCCGCAATCCCCAAATCCGGCAAGCAAAGTGGATGTTATGACTATCATGGACTTTGCTTAAGTGGTACATCGAACCGGGCTGCTTGGGATAAGGTAGGGTATCCTTGCGTCCATTGTGTTCAATGGTTATATACCCTTCTTCGATGTCAATATTGGGTGTACCGTATTCGCCCATCGTTCCCAGCTTCACCAAATGACAGTCGGGGAAATCTTCCCGCATGGCGTACAGCAAGTTCAACGTACCAACTACATTATTGACCTGGGTAACAACTGCGTGTTCTCGGTCAATCATGGAAAATGGGGCCGAACGCTGTTCGCCAAAATGCACCAGAGCATTTGGCTGAAATTGCTGTAATGTTTTATGGAGAAACTCGTAATTCGTAATATCGCCGATGAACAAGTCGATCGATTTACCTGTCAAATCTTGCCAGCGCTGGAGACGTTGTTGAATTAGTGCGATCGGAGTGAGAGTTTCGACACCAAGTTCATTATCCCAGTGCCGCCGCACCAAACTATCTAGAATTCCAACTTCATAACCTCGATTGGAAAGGTAAAGAGCAGTTGCCCAACCGCAATATCCATCACCACCAATAACCAGGACTTTCATCTTCACCAGTTTTTACTCGCTGATAGCTAAATCTATCAGGTTTCTGTACCCTCTTAATCATTATTCTGGGGGAGATGTGGATTTTGGAGGGAGATGAGGGAGATAAACAAAACTCCTAACTCTTAACTCCTAACTCAGCATTCCTAACGCCCAACGCTCCATTAAAACTTTAAAATCCGATACTGGTGGGCAATGTAATAAAACAAACGATAGTAATTTTGAAATTCTTGGCTCTTACTCCGTCCCTGTAAATGGTATTTCACTTGACTTTGAGTTAGCGTCAGTGTCATCGAACTTACTCCTCGTTCGACTTCTACAAGCATTACCCCAGCTACTCCTTGAGCGGTCTGAAAGTTGGATTTTATCTTTTTCATGGACTCTGGATCGTTTGGCAGCTGATGACTTGCCCACCCGCGAATTTCCACTGAGTTATCCTGTGGTGAAATAAACGCAATTCCATCACCATTTTCTGAGGCTACTAAAGAAGTCCAATTACTCGGATATAGAAATTCAAAGCCATAACGAGAGTTGCTATAAGTTTTCCAGGCGATCGCTCCGGCATTAAAATCATTTACAGTACAACCCCACAGCATGATTAACAGGGCAATGACTCCGCTAACGCTGGCGGCAAGCCGATAAATTCTTCGCCCCAAACTAGAGATTCTATTAGCAGTAGCCATTTACATTACACATTTTGCCAAAGTTACTGATTTTATAGAAATACCAGAAACTCTGAATATTGCACTATTCTCAATCAGCTAACTAGTAGTCTGCCACATCAATTTTAAGAGATTCGTAGTGAGCGATAAATCGCTCAATTTCAAGGGCTAGAGCCACTAGTGATGAACCATAAAGCATCATATTATGGTGCAAGCAAACCCAGATGTAAACAAATGTAACAAAATTAGCGTTAAAACGCTTTACTGTCTTGACAACCAATAAAAGAACCGATAACTTGATATACATACCCGGGTAAGACCGTTAAAGAGTTATATGCAAACGCAAACTAAGCAAAAGGTCACTTTGTATTTATCGCCAGAGTTGCACAGAAAACTGAAGATTCGTTCAGCAGTTGATTCCGAGCCAATGTCAGAACTTGCCGAACGTGCCCTTGGTTTTTACCTATCCAATCAAGAATTGGTTGACGAGTTAGAAGATTCTTCTTATGGGCGGACTCATAGAGTTTACTCATGCCCAACTTGTGATAGTTCGCTAGTCTTACGTGATGGGGAACTGGTTACTTTAGGCAATCAACCAGGAGTAGTTGGTCAAGAGCATCTTTCTCTCGATGAGATGGATGAAAGTGAAACCAATCCCAAGGGTGAGGAAGAGTTAGTTCCTTGCTAAATAAATAGATATTTATGATTCGGTTTTCTTCACCAGAAGCAATGTCTCTACTGTCTCTATAAGGTCTCAAGTAGGTCGAAGTATGAACGAAGAGCTCAAAATCCTAATTCAAGCTCAATACCCTTTAATCTACCTTGTGACCTCCGAGGAAGAGCGGGCCGAGCAAGCAATTTCCACAATCGCCCAGTTATTAAAGCCCCAGCGTCGAGTATTTGTTTGGACAGTAACACACGGGATTGTTGAGTATGGTCAACCCCGGAATGTCACCCAACATAATACCGTGTCTCCAGAGGCGGCGATCGAATGGATCATCCGGCAGAAAGAACCAAGTATATTTATTCTTAAAGATTTACATCCTTTTATAGATGCGCCTGCAACTAATAGATCGTTACGCGATGCGATCGCTAGTTTCAAAGGTATGCAAAAGAACATCATTTTGATGTCCCCAATGCAACAAGTACCTATAGAACTGGAAAAGGAAGTTGTTGTTCTCGACTTTACATTGCCAGATATGGCTGAGTTGAATAAAGTCTTAACTCACCATATAGAGCAAAATCGTGGCCGGCGGCTGACAACAGAAGCCAGAGAAAAACTTCTCAGAGCTGCTTTGGGTCTAACTAAAGATGAAGCGGAGAAAGTCTACCGTAAGGCACAGGTAACTAAAGAGCGTTTGACGGAAGATGAAGTAGACATCGTTTTATCTGAGAAAAAGCAACTAATTCGGCGCAATGGTATCTTAGAATACATTGAAGAAGATGAAACGATTGATGCTGTAGGTGGCTTAGAAGAGTTAAAAAGATGGCTCAAGCAACGCTCCAACGCTTTTACAGAAAGAGCGAGAGACTATGGTTTGCCTCAACCAAAGGGGATGTTAATTTTAGGAGTTCCCGGTTGCGGTAAGTCATTAATTGCCAAAACTACTTCCCGACTGTGGGGTTTACCACTGTTGCGGTTGGATATGGGGCGAGTTTACGACGGCTCAATGGTGGGACGAAGTGAAGCAAATCTGCGAAATGCCCTGAAAACAGCAGAATCTATTTCCCCAGCAATTTTGTTTATCGATGAATTAGATAAATCCTTTGCTGGTAGTGGAGGTTCCTCAGATTCTGATGGAGGGACTTCTAGCAGAATCTTCGGCTCCTTCCTCACATGGATGCAAGATAAGAAATCACCAGTGTTCGTGATGGCAACTGCCAACCGAGTAGAACGTTTACCTGGTGAATTCTTGAGGAAAGGACGCTTTGATGAAATTTTCTTTGTCGATCTGCCAACACCGGAAGAACGGCAAGATATTTTCAATATTCATCTGACCAAACGCCGTGAAGACATCTCTCGATTCGATCTTGAGCAACTAGCCAAGATGTCTGATGGCTTTTCTGGGGCAGAAGTTGAACAAGCGATCGTTGCGGCAATGTATGAAGCTTTTGCCCAAGATCGGGAGTTCACCCAACTAGATATTATTGCTGCACTGAAGGCAACTTTGCCGCTGTCTCGAACGATGCAAGAACAAGTAACGGCTCTGAGAGATTGGGCCAGACAGCGCGCACGCCCCGCAGCATCCTCCGTAGCTGAATATCAGCGAATGGAGTTTTAAAAGCTTTCCTCTGCCATCCCAGGGGGAAAGGCTAGCTGAAAATGCTAGCAGTTATAAGAAAAGCCGCATCCTGTTAAGCGCGGCTTCGCCCAAAACAAACCGTTGTCGTTTTTCTCAATCTTCTCATTGGAGGAAACCCAAATGTCTCACTTTAGCACCCTGCGTACCAAAATCACCGATGCCGAAATCCTCAAGGCTTCCTTGCGCGACCTCGGCATCAGCGTAAAGACTGAAGCTGATGTCCGTGGTTATAACGGTCAGCGTGTCCGTTCTGACATCGTTGCCGTGTTGGAAGGCGAATATGACCTCGGCTGGTCTCGCAATGGCGATGGTTCTTTTGACCTAATCGCTGACTTGTGGGGCGTTGCTAAGAAGCACAACCAAACCGAGTTGATCAACTCAATCAACCAAAAGTATGCCGTTAACAAAACTTTGGCTGAAGTGAAACAGCGCGGTCTGCAAAACGCCAATGTGAAGTTGGTATTGCAATAACAATTTCTCTGCGCGTTCCCAAAGCTGCACGGGTTAACCATATAAATAGCGGTTAGCCCGCTTTTTTATCGGGACTGAGATGTATTTCTCAGTCCCGATTTTTAATGATTTTAGTCAATACTAATTTAAAATAAGTAAGATTCTTAAGCCTGTTTGCTATCAATCATCATCCCTTATGCTTCCATCTGGCATAACGGTACTGTCAAATATAGCGTTATAAAGATAAGCATTGTTTAAATTTGCACCTTCCAAGTCAGCACCTGTCAAATTTGCTCCTTCTAAATCCGCACCTTCTAAATTTGCTTGAAAAAGAGAGCTATTGCTTAGATTCGTACCTTTCAAATTTGCATAGCTTAAATCAGCCTCGCTTAAATCCAAATCACTAAGGTCGGTATTTTCTAAGTTAGCAGAATTTAAATTTTCTCCAGAACCAATAAAAATAGCTTGTTCAAAAATATCGAAAAGACCTATTCCAGGTATAGAGAGATATCTTGTTTTTTCATCAATTATTGTCTCAATATCATAGATACAGTCTGTAAGAAGTTCACCTATACCCATACCTGTAAGGTTAGCACCAATCAAATTTGCTTTCTGTAGTCTTGTTTTATCGCTAAAGAAAGCATTGCTTAGATTTGCGCCTCGCAGGTTAACTTTATCTAACGTACTTTGGTATGTTGTGATATTGCTTAAGTTGGCATAACTAATATTAGCTTTTTCTATCCAACCATGATCCATATAAATGTTACTCAAATCTGCATAGCTAAAGTCCACTCCTTGAAAACGGCCAGACAAGTTGGCGTGACTCAGATTAGCTGCTTTGAAGTTAGCGTACTCTGCTTCAGCTCCGTCAAGACGAGCATTACTTAAATTAGCACCTTCAAAATTTGCTCCAAGTAGCGTAGCCCTTTGTAGACTGGCATTACTCAAATTTGCATAACTCAGATTCACATCATTAAGATGAGTACCAGTCAACTCAGCACCATTTAAGTTTATCCCACACAGATCAA
Organism: Nostoc sp. EspVER01; assembly: GCF_034530635.1. Lineage (NCBI taxonomy): Bacteria > Bacillati > Cyanobacteriota > Cyanophyceae > Nostocales > Nostocaceae > Nostoc > Nostoc sp. EspVER01. The sequence continues at coordinate 252,619 of NZ_JAVRCS010000004.1, read as the reverse complement.
CTTCTTCCAAGTGTAGACGACTAAAATTGACACCAGAAAAATTTCTTTCACCTATGGCGTAGCGTCTGAGTAATTCTCCTGCATCCATAGCTCCAAGCTCTAAACCTGTTTATTAACATCAACTTTAAGATTTTGATTTAATTTTACCAAACCTGATTTAAATATAAAACCAATCCAGGTAATAAAGGTTCACCGCACAGTGTATTAAGGTTATTCAATTCCTCAACCGCAGTATTGGGCAGAAGCGAATTCGTAAAATTTATTTCTATAGAAGCAGTGCGACGAGGAACTAGGTAAATTAAAAAAGGCTGTTTCGCAGCATTAGCTAATGCTAAAACTTCGCGTAAGTTCTCGCTGTGAGCAATTATTCCATTTGCATTGTAAGCTATATATTTATTTTTATATAAATCTAATAACATCTGGCGGTTACGATTTAACCACTTGAACATTTCATCTGTTTCGCTTTTAGAGGGAGTTGTGTTCATATATTTAATTTGTCTATGGATATAGAATATCTCTGGCACTATCTTAATTATTTGGTGCAAGATGTTAGCTACCAAACCTGATTTCAATCTAAAATAAATCCACCACTAAAACTAAAACCCTTCACCTGTATCATTTTGCTTCTTTCTGGTAATGTGTAGTGCGCGATCGCATCCCAGAAGATCCACTTTTGCGCCTATAGCTTAGACTGAGAGAAAAGCTTAGTATCGATGAATCAAAGTCTAAGTGCTACTCCCAGCCTGGAAGAACACACTCATCAAAATCCTGTTGCTACGAAACAACAGGTATTTAGGAAGCAACTAATTGTCCTTACCTTGGAAATGCTTCTGGCATTACCTCTGGGTTTACTCCTCGCAAAGTTCCAAATTGGCAGGATTGCCTGGATATTTGGCGGGATTGCGGCTGGTACTCTAGTTCTCCAAGGGTGTCGAATTTTTTATCAATATTCTCCCCAACCTAACCGCACTGCTAGAAAAGTGGGAATGGCACTTGTCGGCTTAACTGTCGGCGCTTCCAATGCCCACGCTAATATAGCTAGTATTGCTTCTGGTATTCCTATATTTATTTTTCTTACCTTATTTCTGCTGCTGAGTGGAGGCTGTATTGGTTACATTTACTCCCGCGCCAGCAAAACCAACCTATTTACAGCAATGCTGGCTACAGTCCCTGGTGGTGTAGGAATTATGGCAGCGATCGCTGCCGATTACAATAAAAATGTTAGTTTGGTTGCCTTAGTTCAGGCGATTCGCGTCACCTGTGTAGTTGTTCTAATTCCCCTCGTCGCGAAAACATCAACTGGTAATTACTATCCGCAAACACTCCCAATCAACACTGCTTGGCTTAATCTCGATTTATCTCAACTAGAATTACTCTTGTTAGTACTCATAATCACTGGATTAGTAGTTTATCCAGCTATATTATTTAAAATTCCCGCCGGCGATTTCTTTGGTGCATTGTTGATTGGTATCGGGTTTAATCCTTTGCTACATTGGCTGCCTTTTGTGGGTGATATTAGCTTTAGTCCGCCACCAATAATAAACTTATTGGGTCAAATGCTCTTGGGAATTACTATTGGTGAATATTGGGGAGATAAACCCAACTTTAGAAAGCGGACTGTCGCCTATGCCTTGATGTCTGTAGGAATGACTCTTGTAGCCGGAGCGATCGCTGCTATACTTGCGATGCAATTAACCTCTTGGGACTGGTTAACCTGTCTTTTAGTCACAGCGCCAGGAGGATCGGCAGAAATGATCCTGGTTTCCCTGGCATTGAATCATAATGTTGAAATTGTCACAACTGGCCATTTAGTGCGACTAATTGCAATTAATAGTTCCCTACCGCTTTGGGTGTTTTTGTTTCGCCGTCTGGATGAGCAACTTTCAGAACCAGTTTAATTCTGCTGAAAAATAAAGGTCAAAAGCCCAAATCAGTGAAAATCCCTAAAATGTTAACTGTATAAAAGGAAATCATTAATTAGTTTAGGTTTTGAGGTTAGTCAACGAGCATAAGTTTTTTGCCAGAGCGAGCGATCGCGTGGAATTTGATCCAGATTGTTTACCAGGATTCCGAGCGGCGTTCCACCCATCACACATAACTAAACAGATTTTCTGTCAAAACAACTTTAGCAAATACGATACACTGAGTGAATTACTCAGCTTTTAATCATGAAAATACAACGCACAATTTACTGGAACAAGCTGACAGAGATTCAAGAACTAAAAGAGTTTTTTGAAGAAGATTTCCAAGGATTTAAAAAGCTCATAGAAGATCGCATTGAAGAGTTTGAAAAATTTTCTGATGACGCTCTAGATAAATTTAGCAAACTGCGGGCGTTAGAAGTAACTAATGGTTGCACTCAATGGGGATTTCGTCGCGGCGATAAAGAATGTTTGTCTGTAGAACAGACCCGTGAATGTATGAATCTAGTCATGGGTTTTATGAAACGGACAGAATTATATTTCCCTAGTGAGGGCCAAATTGAATTTGACGACGAACAAAAAGCATTTATTCAAGCAGGGCGATCGCTTTACAAAGATGCATTTAAAAACAATGTTAAGGAGTCAGAGCGTGAATACTACGCTGCATCAACAGCCCAGTTTATTGTCTATGGGCATGAACGTATGGAACGAGCTATGGCATTAGTCAAGCAAGATTATGAAACTCTCTTTTCGCCCTACTACATTGAACGAGGACAAAAATATATTGTTCCCTATTTAAAAGGGTTTGAATAGATATAGGACTCATATCTGATTTTTGAACAAATTTTCAGATAAAACCCTTATAAAACGCAATACGGTTCAGTTAAGCATTGTTTTCCTCTCTCTGTTCCCTCTGTGCCTCTGCGGTTCGTTAAAAAAATTGACTTTGATAAAGAGTTTTAGCCTTAACTGAACCGTATTGTTATAAAACGGGCTTTTCAGTCTCAGTATGTTTTCAGAAATCAAATCGGAGTCCTATATCTCCGAAATATATACAGCGGATTTCAAGTTAGTGAGGTGCGCAAGTTAAGTCTCAAAGCCAGGTATAGTATAAAGCCTGTTTTACTTCTGTTAGCGCAGCGGGGCGTAGCCCATTCTGACTCTTCTCTACGAGACGCTCCGCGAACGGCAGGCTCAGGGCATCGCTTCTGAATTCTGAATTCTGAATTCTGAATTCTGAATTCTGAATTCTGCTGTATATAAATCGTCATTATCAATTACGAATTATTTTGACGCCTCTGAACCAGAACAATCAAATAGATGTAAACCTAAACGTTGGGAAAGTTCTTCACAAACCTTTACCCCCCGCACACTATTACCACGCACATCCAACAACGGTGAAAAAACTCCAATGCCCATTTTATTGGGTACAACGGCAATAATCCCACCACAAATCCCGCTTTTCGCCGGAATCCCAATTTTATAAGCCCACTCACCTGCAAAGTTGTACATTCCACAGGTATACATAACACTCAGAATATCTTTGATGTAACGTTTATCTACGGCCCGTTCTTTGGTGATGGGGTTAATACCTTTGTTCGCCAGAGTAGCCGCCATCACTGCTAAGTCTTGACAATTCACCATCACAGCACACTGCTGGAAATAAAGATCAAGCGCTTCTTCAATGTTTCGGTCAATCATGCCAAAGTTGAGCATCAAATGCGCCATTGCGCGGTTACGATGCCCTGTACTCCGTTCTGAGGTAAAAACTGAAATATCAACGAATACGTCGCGCCCAATATATCGCCGAAACATATCCAGCATTCGGTTAAGGCGTTCGGTGGGGCCGGAACCTTTGATTAAACTAGTGGTGGCGATCGCTCCAGCGTTTACCATTGGATTATAAGGTCGCTTCGATTGCTCATCCAAAACAATCGCGTTGAATGCATCCCCCGTCGGTTCTACGCCAACTCTAGTTAAAACATAATCTAGTCCATGATCTTCTAAGGCAAGTCCATAAGCAAACACCTTAGAAATTGACTGAATAGTAAAAAGTTGCTCGTAGTCCCCAACTTTATAAACCTGACCATCTACTGTCACAATGCAAATGCTGAACAAATCCGGGTTTGCCTTTGCCAGTTCGGGAATGTATTTCGCTACTGCACCCTCTCGCAGTGACTTGTACTGGGAATGCAACTCGTTGAGAACAGCTTTTAATGGCGATGGTTCTATTTCTATATCTCCTTGATTTGTCATTAGGCTGATGGCATTTCCCAAAATACCTACTATATATAGAAGAGGTACAGCTGTACATCCCTACTGTTACAAAGATTTTGTCAAAAATAGCTTGCTCTAAAAAATCATACTTGAGCAATTACTGAAGATAAACAAGATAAGATGTAATTTACATTACATGCAACATCTGTTGTTTAAGCGATCGCAAAGTTTTCTTAATTTTTAAGTCATTAATCCTGAAAAATATTAATTTGAGTATTGTCCTTTTTTTTATACTCAGCAATACGGTTAGCAAAAGTTATATTTATCACCAATACTAGTCTAGTTGTGGAGAATGAAAGTAATGATTGATGTAAGTAGAAAAAACTTTGAAAAAATATATCAGACTCAAGCTAACTCGCATAATTTTTTAAGATGTAACTCATATCACCACTTACTCATAGTTAAATCTAAATATTTCATTAAATAAATGATTTTAAGCATTTATGCCGTTGCTATTTAATTAAAGTTATATTACCTTCTTATAGGAAATAGCCAAAAAGTATGTGATCTAGAATACACGGGTAGTTGCGAGCCTTTAGAAGTGATGTGAATAAGGTATCGCCACTTTAGTGTGAAATAAGCGTAAAGTTTTTTTAAGAAATTTTTGACTTACGGAAAAAAGCGTTACATAGCCAAAGTCCGCTTTTGAGAAAGGTTTCGACCTTAAAATTGGAATGGGAATTTGAGAAAGTGGACGATAGTTACGCTAAAACCCTGATCCCCAAGCCAAAAGGTTCGTGTTAGTCTGTTGCAGTTATAAAGAACAAAGTGAAAACGGAACGAGTTCGAGTTTTTCAAAAGGGAAATCACTTTAATTAGTGATAAATCCCACAAGTTATAAAACTTTAAGTTCTACAGTCGCTTTCAAAAACGGACGCATGAATCAAAGACATTTGTGGACTATTGTTGCCCTGTTTCTGACTGTTTTGGGAATACCATCAGTCGGTTGCACTCAAACCACCAAGGGGAATGCGCTAGCATCCCAAAAATCACCTGCCCCTGATGTGGTTAAGGTGGGAGAGTACCAATCAACAGCAGGGAAACAAACCTTGGATGCTGTGATTACAGAAATTCATCCTCACGACATTAGAGGACGTAAGGCGGCAACCCTTTTTATCAAAAATATACCTGTTCTCACCTTTTTGAGTTCTGTATCAAATACGAATCTTGAGACTAAAAAAGTTGGTGCAATTGGCAATCCTGGGGGCGTACAATCGTACGCCCTTATTGCTAGCAATTCATCCAATGCGTTAAATACTGGGAACGTAATAGATGCGAGTAACCAGATTAGCTCAGCTGACAATGACCCGGTTCAGATAGCTGGTGTAATAGCAGCTAAGATCAACCAGTTGAATCGGGAAAACGTGGACGGGAGTAAGATTACCGTCAGTTGGAAAGCAGGGGAAAAATCTAATGCTAATCAAGCGCAAAACAAAAGCGTTCCTGTCCAACAAAATGGCGATCGCTATGTAATCAAAATTAATGGCGAAGAACTGGTCGAAATCAACGAAGGTACGCGACTAGCAGATACCACCAACAATCTGGCGCAAGATGCATTGCAAGCAACCAATCGCTTGCGGAGACTACTAGGCAATGCATCTCCTATAAAAGAGATTGCGAATTTACCAGTCCGTCAACAAATATCAATACCAAAGCTGCCTCAACAGGTTGCCGTCGGAGTAGTGCGATCCACCTTGAGAGGTGTAGCTTCTTTTTATGGCTATGACTTTGCTGGTAATCGCACCGCTAGCGGCCAGAGATTCAACCCTGAAGCAATGACTGCTGCTCATCGCAGCTTACCCTTTGGCACAAAAGTTCGTGTCACCAATACCCGCAATGGTCGTTCTGTAGTGCTGCGGATTAATGACCGAGGCCCATTCATTCGAGGTCGAGTCATTGACGTATCTACCGGCGCGGCTCGAATTTTGGGAATGATGGGCAGTGGCATAGCACCAGTACAGATTGAAGTCTTAGGGAAATAATCTAGTAGGTTACAGGGGAAGATTATTCCCTATCACCTGTCACCTATAACCTTTCCCCTAACCCCAATCCCAGTTCCGTATCACTTAATTCCCCTAGTTCAATCAACTCTTCCCTCTATTTCGGATATAAACTAACGGGGGAGGGATCGATAAGAACTAGGGGTATTTTTGTGCGCCTGCTGACAACAGTCGCAGCTTTACGCTGCTATTTAACTAAACGCTGCTCAGAAAACAAGCTAATTGCGGTTGCTGAGGATCTGAGACTAGATGAGATGACTGGCTGGTATCAGACGGCAGTCGGTCTGGTGCCAACGATGGGAAATTTGCATCAAGGTCATTTAAGCTTGATCCAACGGGCGCGGCACGAAAATTCTACGGTGATTGTGAGTATTTTCGTCAATCCCCTGCAATTTGCTCCTAACGAGGATTATCAACGCTATCCCCGCACTTTAGAGCAAGACCAACAACTTTGCGAACAAGCTGGGGTAGATGCCATTTTTGCACCGACTCCGGAAGAAATGGCAGTTCCTCAGAAGAGTATACAAGAATCAAAGGTTACACAAGTTATCCCCCCATCTGCTATGATGACAGGCTTGTGTGGTCGTTCTCGGCAAGGTCACTTTCAGGGTGTCGCTACGATTGTTACCAAACTTTTCAATTTGGTACAGCCTGACCGTGCCTACTTTGGTCAAAAGGATGGTCAGCAACTAGCAATTATTAAACGCTTAGTAGCTGACTTAAATTTGCCAGTAGAAATTGTTGTTTGTCCAACAGTACGGGAAGCGTCGGGTCTGGCCTTCAGTTCTCGCAATCAATATTTGACTGCAACGGCAAAAGAGCAAGCAGCAGTCTTATATCGTGGCTTGCAACGAGCTGAAGCTGCATTCATTGCAGGCGATCGCAATAGCAACAAGTTGATAGCAGTGGTACAGCAAGAAGTGGCAATGGTCAGCACGGTCTCAGTGGAATATATTGAATTGGTTGAACCGACTACGTTAATGTCTTTAGAAAAAGTTGAGGAGGAAGGAATGTTGGCGATCGCAGCTCGTCTTGGTGCTACACGTTTGATTGACAATCTCATATTGCGCGATCGTCAACCCATCATCGCCATTGATGGCCCAGCTGGTGCTGGAAAATCTACAGTGGCGCGGCAAGTGGCAGCAAATCTGAGTTTAGTGTATTTAGATACAGGAGCGATGTACCGTGCTGTTACTTGGTTAGTACTGCAAAAGGGGATTGCTATTGACGATGAATGTGCGATCGCCGAATTAACTAATCAGTGTAAAATTGAATTGACTCCCACCCAGGATTTACAATCGTCCGTGCAGGTTTGGATTGATGGTACTGATGTTACCCAGGTGATTCGCACGATTGAGGTAACATCAAAAGTATCGGCGATCGCGGCACAAGGCGCTGTCCGTCAAGCACTGGTTAAACAACAGCAAAGCTGGGGTAAAAGAGGTGGTTTAGTTGCTGAAGGTCGGGATATTGGTACTCACGTATTTCCCGATGCCGAAGTTAAAATCTTTTTAACCGCTTCTGTAAGTGAACGCGCCCGTCGCCGCCAGCAAGACTTTCACACCCAAGGTCAACCCGAAGTGAGTTTAGAGCAGTTGGAACACGACATTGCCGAACGTGACTGGAAAGATAGTACACGCAAAGTTTCACCTTTGCAGAAAGCAGCAGATGCGATCGAACTTCAAACTGATGGTTTGGACGTGTCTGAAGTCACTGCACAGATTGTTAACTATTACCAACAACGTTTATCTCAGTGTTAATTACTGCTATTTGCTGTTAGTTTTCTAGTTTCAAAGGGTGGTGGGTGAATGATTATTTACTTACCATCCTTAAAACTGTATTTAAACAGGACTGATATCATGTCCGCCAAATTACCCATAATAAAATAACCCCACCCCCAACCCCCCTTTCAAGGGCAGGCTTTTAGGCTTTCGATAAATAGTTGAGAATGTTCTCAATTATTGAACGTAGTTTTAAGTTCTCAGACAATGGTTTTGGTTTTAAAATCCCAAAAATTTGTCTAATCAAAAAAACCTGCCCCAGAAAGCCCCAACCCCCTCCCCGCAGGCGGGGCTACGGCGTACACACAAGTCGAAAAATCCTCTACAGTGAAACTGTCACGCCCACCCATATCCCGCCCAGAACTGAAGTTCTGGGCTGATAGCGAAACTCCACTGAAAGTGGACTAAATAATTAATTCAGTCCACTTTCAGTGGACTTGGGCTATGAGACTCGGAATTCATTCCGAGGCGGGATCAAAACACAGTGCGAGATTCATTAATAAAGAAAGATATGGCTGCGGCAAGACTTGTGTGTACACCGTAGGCAGGCGGGGAGGGGTTCTTCGGGTTTAATAAGCAATCAAGCGGACATGATATGACGCAAAATCATGAAAAAACGAACCGCAAAGGAACAAAAGTTTCAGAGAGTTTTTGCGTAAGTCCTATTAAAAAGAAAATAGATAATTTGACTATTGGCTATATTATTTGAAAATTAACACTTATTAAGTGTTAATAGATTTTACATTTATTTAAATATTATTAAATCATCTCGCTTTCGACTGATTTTGCAAATCATAATTAATCTTACTAAAGATAGAAGTATTAAAACTTTAATTCCTAAATGCTAGTTAGTTATTGGCCTTTCGCTAGAAGATATTAGTCATTTTTATTCATAGTCAAGAATTACTATTGATTTGACTTATCACCAAAGTACTTTGTTTCCGTCTTCACTTGATCTACACTTTGGTAGTAGAATGACGATGTTAAGTTTTATGTTTCACTAATCAAAGACATAAAACCCCTACAAATAAAAGCTATTAATTTACCCAACTTTTGCAATAGCTTAAAACTAGAAACCGGTAAAGAGAGGATTTGACACAATGGCATTTGTACAGCCCCCACTACCCTTTGAAAAAGATGCTCTAGAGCCTTTTGGCATGAAAGCTGAAACTTTCGAGTATCACTACGGCAAGCATCACAAAGCTTATGTAGACAACCTCAACAAGCTCACTGAAGGTACAGAACTTGCTGATAAGTCCTTGGAAGAAGTAATCAAAATTTCCTTCCAAGACTCCTCTAAGGTGGGAATCTTCAACAACGCTGCCCAAGTTTGGAACCACACTTTCTTCTGGAATTCTTTGAAACCACAAGGTGGTGGCACACCCACAGGTGAACTCGCAGCCAAAATCGATAAAGATTTTGGTAGCTTCGACAAGTTCAAGGAAGAGTTCTCTAACGCGGCTGCAACTCAATTCGGCAGTGGGTGGTCTTGGCTGATCGATGATGGTGGTACGCTAAAGGTGATCAAAACACCAAATGCAGAAAATCCCCTAGCTCATGGTAAAAAGGCACTCCTAACCTTGGATGTTTGGGAACATGCCTACTATATTGACTATAAAAACGCCCGTCCAGCGTTCATCAAGAATTTCCTAGAAAACTTGGTCAACTGGGACTTTGCTGCTGAAAACTTGGCTAAAGCTTAATTACTTGGCCAAAGAAAGGCAGAGGGCAGGAGGAAAGAATTTATTTTTCCTCTGCCAAGAGGGTTTCAAGCCCCTAACAGTCACGACAGTAGTCAGTCAAGTTTAAATTGATGGGTAAGCGAGTTCGTAGTAAGGACTTTAGTCCTTATTTTCTAAGCACTTTAGTGCTTACTACAAACCCGTAAAACTAGCTTAGACATTGTACTAGTATCGTGGCTGTTTTTGGTTAGGCGTTGAGGGGGATGGTGGATAAATCAAAATATATGGATAGCAAAGAACTAGCGCAATACATTGAAGCAACGAATAGCATCTCTAAACCTTGGGTATTGGTACAACTGCGCCTCAAAAAATTGCAAGAGCGTCGAGCCACCCTGACAAACGATGTTTATACCAAAGAATTAGAAGATATTTACCAAGACTTGATGAAATTGGGTGAATGGTGGCGTGGTATTGAAGATGAGGTATTTTAAAGTGAGGAGTTATGAGTTATGAGTTATGAGTTTTCCTAACTTTTAACTCCTAACTCCTAACTCCTAACTTAAAACACAACCTGATGGCTCAAGCTCTCGATCAAGTCGATTACGATACTCTCGATGCTGCAAAACGACGCTTCATCGATGCCGCCAAACGCACACTTGGCTTTGCAAGCGCTTATGGCATCGTCCCCGCATCAGGTCTGGGAGCAAGTGCTAACGCTTTCAGCTTCAATCTTGCTCCGTTTCTAGAGGCGGGGGCTAGAGAACTTTCGATGACACTTGTGCCCGAAGGACTGGGCACCGCAGACGATACCCGCCCTGACGACCTTTCCGAAGAAGAACTTAGACGATTCTGGTGGAATATTGGGATTAAGATTATCTCGTGTCTGACGAACGATGCCGCAACTTCAGGTATGCAGACTATACTTCTCGGTCTTTATCTGCCATCGAGTACTCCCGAAACAATTTTTACCCCCGCTTTCCTTGATGGATTTCTGGATGGAGTAGTTGAGGGCTGTAAACGAGTCGGGTGTGTCTATCTTTCAGGGGAAACTCCTCAACTAAAAACCAAGATGATTCCAGGGCGGCTCGACATCGCCGGCTCGGTTTTTGGGGTTATGCCCGCTGGTGTCGCTCCCATTGATAGCTCGCGTCTGGATGCCGGAAATACTATTGTTCTGGTGGAAAGTTCAGGCCCCCATGAGAACGGCTTTACGCCACTGCGAAAGCTTGCTGAGTCGCTCCCTGATGGCTACAGAACAAAACTTCCTAGTGGGCAGGAGTTCTGGGAAGCGATGAATGCTGCGTCGTATCTCTACACGCCCCTTGTACAGGCAGTGCTTGGCGAAGGAATTCGTCCCACGGCGATGGAGAATATTACTGGTCATGGCTGGCAAAAGCTGATGCGGTCGGTGAAGCCACTTCGGTACGTTATCGAAACGATGCTCCCAGTACCAGAGATATTTACATTTGCTGAGAGTCATCTTGAGGGCGGGGTCGAGACGATGCTTTCGGTGTTCAATTACGGTGCAGGATTCGCATTCTATACAGAGTCGGAGCAAGATGCAGAGAGAATTGTCCTGCTTGCAAGAGAACATCAACTTTCGGCTGTGATTGCCGGAAGGGTTGAAGCGTCTCTTTCCCGCGAGGTAGTGATAAAACCCCTTGAAGTCACATTGAAGGGAGATTCTTTTGGAATTGCGCGAGGGGTATAATCCAACCCAAGCGTAGGCATAGCCCGTCGTAGACAAAGCTAGTTTTCTCGAAGTTATTTTAGACTCACTTATGCGATGCCTGCGGTGGGCTACGCCTACGCTAAAGTCATTATTGCTTAGAAGAAAGCTGTAATTACTGAGAAGAATAAAGTTTTTTACACACAAAATAAATTTGCATTTCAGGCTGAATAGAGATAATTACTCTACTAAACCTTTATCTTATAAGTCATTTACCACAGATGCTATAGACGCATTTATGAAAATTTGGATGTAATATTTACTACTGCTTAACAGTAAAGTAGTTTGTATTACCCATGACTACTGAGATTAAGATTTGCTAACGTAGTCTTAACATATTGAAAAATTCGCTGAGAAAGCTGAGAAAGTAGCAGCCGATACTAATTTTTAGTGTTGGTTGTTTCTCATCCAGAGATGTGGCATTTTGGTGTGTTAAAAAAATATGTTTTTCTTCAGAGGGGGTTATGGTTGTAAATTTGGCCCGTACTACAGCTTCGGCAGAACTTTTAAAGCAAGTATTCCGTAACATTGATGCACATAGTTGTCCAAAGTTATTCAACTTTCACATGCACACTGTCTTCTCAGATGGCAAGTTGCAGCCGAGTGCATTGATGGAACAGGCGATCGCTATTGGGTTAAAAGGGTTAGCCATCACCGATCATCATGGTATTGTAGGCTATCAAGCAGGCCTTGCTTGGTTAGAAGATTGGAAGTGGAATAATCCTCATGCAATAACTCCTCACCTGTGGAGTGGCGTGGAAATCAATGCCAACCTTTTGAATATAGAAGTTCACATTTTGGCTTACGCTTTTGCCACAGAACACCCTAGTATGAAACCCTATCTGCAAAGAAGGCCAACTACAGGGCAAGAATATCAGGCAAGTAACGTGATTGCCGCTATTCATGAAGCTGGGGGATTGGCAGTTCTGGCTCATCCAGCTCGTTATAAGCGATCGCATTTCGACTTAATTCCAGCTGCGGCCCAAAAGGGCATTGATGGCGTGGAAACTTTCTACGCCTACAATAACCCTAACCCCTGGCAACCCAGCGTATTGGAATCAGAACAAGTGCAAAAGTTGGCTGATGAATACTTTCTTTTCAATACCTGTGGTACTGATAGCCACGGTTTGAGTCTGCTACAACGCTTGTAAAGATGAATCAATTTGTTTAAATCTCCTGGTTCAATCTCCCAGGAGGTTATCTTTTTTTTGGATATTCAATAGTCAATTTGTTTTAGAGTTAATTTCAAGAGATTTAGAAGCTATCATGATTGTCTCTTTGGCAGCTTTTTCTTTACGTTCACTATAGCGGTCTGTGAGATAATCAACTTTGTCACGCAATAGCAAGGTAAATTTGTAAAGTTCTTCCATCACATCGACAACGCGATCGCGGTAGGGCGAATCCTTCATAGTCCCATCTTCGTTAAACTCCTGATATGCTTTAGCCACTGAAGATTGATTTGGGATAGTAAACATCCGCATCCAGCGTCCAAGAATTCTTAATGTGTTGACAGCGTTAAAAGACTGAGATCCACCACTCACTTGCATGACAGCTAAAGTTCTCCCTTGAGTCGGGCGAACGGCTCCGATACTGAGCGGAATCCAATCAATTTGATTTTTCATAATGCCAGAAATCTGACCGTGCAACTCTGGGCTAGACCAAACCTGCCCTTCTGACCACAAGCTTAATTGACGCAACTCCTGCACCTTTGGGTGGCTGTCAAGTACGCTGCCATAAATCGGCAGTTCACGGGGATCGAAAAACTTTACCTCTGCCCCAAATTCTTCAATTATGCGTGCGGCTTCTTCTGCCAAAAGGCGGCTATAGGAACGCTCACGCAGAGAACCATATAAAAATAAAATTCTGGGGGGATGGTCAAATGTATTCATAGAGCTGGGATAGATAAGTGTAGAGCTACAGACAGAAGACAGGCTCCTTATTGACAGCACGCCCCTGTGCTGACTTCAGCAGGTTTAATATCCCGCACCTGTGAGTCACCCAAAACTTTATAAATTTCCCAAGGTGCGCCATCTGGGTCATGCACCCATACTTTATCTTGAAGGGCATAGCAACAGGTCACTTGCTCTTCTTGTCGAGTTTCTAGCCCAAGTTGTTGCAGGCGTTCGCTTGCAGTGACTACTTCATCTGCTGTCTCGACTTCTACACCCAAATGATTGAGAGTGCCAGGTGCCTCTGTATTCTCAATTAGTACTAACTTCAGAGGAGGTTGAGCGATCGCAAAGTTAGCGTATCCAGAGCGGCGTTTTGCAGGTTCAGTACCAAAAAGCTTGCTATAGAAATCAACCGCAGCATCGATATCACTAACATTCAGGGCAAGTTGAATACGGGACATGATATTTCTCCTTACATCGATACTCATCAATATTTACAACTATCTATATATTGCCAAATTATATTGATGAGTGTCAATATATAAATATGAATTCTTCAACCTCAACTTCAACTTGTTGTCCTTTTCTGCTGCAAGAAGTGTTGCAGCCGGATGAAGCCGCTCAGATTGCTACGCTATTTAGAGTGCTGGGCGAATCGGCTCGGCTACAGTTGCTCAGTTTTATTGCGGTTCAGCCTGCACAGGAAGCTTGCGTTTGCCAGTTGGTAGAGCCACTTGGTTTATCACAACCCACTGTCAGCCATCATCTTAAAGTATTGTATGAAGCAGGATTGCTTCAAAAGGAACGACGCGGTACTTGGATTTACTATCGGTTAGTACCAGAGCGGTTCGAGATATTGCAGAAGGTGCTAACGCTTCCAAAATCAAAATGAGATTGAAAGCAGTATTCCCTCAACGACGGCTCCAATCACCGAACCTACTCCCATAGGAGCAACAGTATTGCTCAAAGCTGCGCGGTCTGTAAACGCCCCTCGAATGGCATATTTAACAACGCCCACCAGCACGATTGGCAAGCTTATAGTGGTTAATGATACAGCTTTATAGGGGCTAGGTCTAGTACATCTGGATCATTGTTTTAGTCTCCATCTCCTGCTTTCCAGGCGATCGCTTTGCTCGGTTCGGGATCGGGTAGCTTCAGAGTAATCAATGCTGCTGCTAGTACAAAGAACATGGATGTCCACAAACAGCCCACTAACCCGAAAAACTGATATATCAAACCTGATAAAACAGTTCCAGCTAATCGACCACCTGAATTGGCCATGTAGTAAAACCCAACGTTCAGCGCTACCTTGTCATCATCAGTAAAAGCCAACACTAAATAAGAGTGAACTGCTGAGTTGAAGGCAAACACGACGCCAAAAATGAGGAGTCCACCAACGATCGCAATATTTGCAGGTATATTTAGTTGGAGAGCAAGAGCGATCGCTGCTGGAACTGCTGTTAAAGTAAATGTCCAGAATTGGATGGTCTTTGATTGTGGCGGACGACCAGAACCAAATCGCTGAATCAGTGTTGGTGCTAAAAACTGAATAACGCCATAACCAATCACCCAACAAGCTAAGAATCCACCAACCTGATAGAATGACCAACCCAAAATCTCACGCAAAAATACTGGCAATCCCACAACAAACCACACATCTCTAGAGCCAAAGAGAAAAAATCGAGCAGCAGAAAGAATATTAATCTCTTCACTCTTAGAAAACAGTTGACTAAACTTGACTTTCTTCTTGATTTTGCCCATCCCTTTGGGAAGCATTAACCCAGAAAACATAATCAGGGAAAGTCCCCCTGCCATAATCCACAGGGAATTGATGAAGCCAACCGCAGCCAAAAGAGCGCTACCAATAAAGAAGCCAACTCCTTTGAGAGCATTCTTAGAACCCGTCAACACCGCTACCCATTTAAACAAAGATGATTGGGCATCTTGAGGTACCACCAACCGAATGGCACTTTTAGAACTCATTTTGGTTAAGTCTTTCGCAATCCCAGAAAATGCCTGTGCCACCATCACATAAACAACAGCAATCCACTGTACCCAATTTGGATTGAGGAAAGACAGCATAACTAGAGAAAAAATCTGTAATCCAATGCCGCTATAAAGTGTTACCTTCAATCCAAACTGAGAACCAATCCAACCGCCCAAAAAGTTTGTGACAACTCCGAAGACTTCGTAGAACAGGAATAGAAAGGCAATTTGTATCGGTGTATAGCCAATTTGGTTGAAGTATAGCAAGACCAACATTCGCAGGGCACCATCGGTAAGGGTGAAACCCCAATAGGCGAGGGTGACTAGGATATAGTTCTTGAAATTGGCACTATGAGCTGTAGTAGAAGCCATGAGGGAAGAGAGATTTAAACGCAAGGGAACGCAGAGTTAGCGCAAAGACACGCAGAGTATTTCTAAATGAGAATAGTTCACGCCTTCAGATTCAAAGCCACCTTACGGGCGAGTTCAACCATCCGGTTGGCATAGCCCCATTCGTTGTCATACCAAGCAAGTATTTTCACTTGTGTCTCGTCTACAACCATTGTTGAGAGAGCATCAATGATGGAAGACCGAGGATCGTCTTTGTAGTCGATAGAGACTAAAGGACGCTCTTCATATCCCAGAATTCCTTTGAGCGGTGCTTGTTCGGAAGCTGTTTTTAGCAAACTGTTAATCTCTTCTACGGTTGTGGGTCGCACAACTTCAAATACACAGTCTGTTAAAGAAGCATTGAGCAGTGGTACTCGTACTGCCAAACCATTGAGTTTGCCGTTGAGTTCGGGATAAATCAACCCGATCGCAGTTGCCGATCCAGTAGTGGTAGGAATCAGAGATAGACTCGTAGCTCTTGCCCGACGCAGATCCTTATGAGGAGCATCGACGATAGTCTGAGTATTGGTGTTGTCATGGATTGTGGTGATAATTCCATGTTTAATCCCCAAACCTTCATGGATCACCTTCACTACTGGAGCCAAACAGTTAGTTGTACAAGAAGCCGCAGTTAGCAGATGATGCTTTTCTGGCTCATAAAGTTGATCGTTAACTCCCATGACAATATTCAAGGCTTCTTCCTTTACCGGAGCAGCCACAATTACCTTCTGTACTCCCCGCTTAAAATACGGATCTAGGGTGGCGGGAGTTCTAAACTTGCCGGAGCATTCCAACACGATATCAACACCCAACTCTTCCCAAGGCACATCTCCAGGTTGAGAATGTTCGCTAAAGCTCAGAGGTGTACCATCAATGAGAATGCGTTCTCCTTGTGCTTCTACTTCTGGAGTCCAACGCCCGTGGACAGAATCAAATTTGAGCAAATGAGCGGCTGTTACTGCCCCACCTTTGATTTCGTTAATATGGACAAATTCTACTTCTGGCCAACCCCATGCAGCACGCAGAGCAAGCCGTCCAATCCTACCGAATCCATTGATCCCAATCCGAATTGTCATTAATTTTCCTACCGCTAATTAACAAAATGTGATTTTGTAGTTCAATACTCTAGAAATTGCATTAAAACTACTTTTGAAAAGGTAATAATTTTGGCTCTTCAGCTTCGCTCTCTACTTGTGTTTTTACCACTAACAATTGGCAGGTGAGCTATGTTATTTGTTTAACTCGCTCTAATTCTTGTAGAAAGTTATGTTGGGTTTCTCGCAGTTCTATTTCGGGGTTTGCACGCCCAATTGTCTTGATTGCATCGTTATAAGATGAGCCACTACAAATCAAATAAGAAGCTAGCATTGTCCCTGTTCGCCGTCTGCCATTGGTGCAATGAATTGCAACACCATTGCCAAGGTTATTTTGATTGTCAACGAAATTTTGTAAATCCTGAAGTTGCTTCTGGTTGGGTGTCGTGCCACCTTTAATTGGCAACCAAAGATAAGGAATGTTTGCTCGTTGATACAAATCTAAGTTAGAGGGGTCATCCATAACAGAGACAATTGCTTGTATACCTGCCGTGTATAACTCTGTCAATTCCTCTGCTATGGGCTTACGAACACCTGCTAGTTTCCCTGGAATCACCCACCACAAGTTTTCTGAAATCGGTTGAATTGATTCATGTTCCATTAGTTTGAGCAATTAACGAGGACTAATTAGTACAGGCAGTTCTATCAATGAAGATCAGCTTTTACTTTGATTACACAATCTTTGACTCTAAAGATTGTGGTCATTTTAAGACACCAAAACAGCGCGGATCTTGCAATGTTGCTTTTTCCGGTTCCCGTGGAAACCAAGCTGCTGTGCGCTTACAAAGCTCAACCAGCATCAACATTACTGGCACTTCAATTAAAACACCTACCACTGTAGCCAGTGCTGCACCTGAATTTAAACCAAATAGCATCACAGCAGTGGCAATAGCAACTTCAAAATGATTGCTTGCTCCAATTAATGCCGCGGGTGCAGCATCTTCGTAGGATAAATTCATCTTCAATGCTGCTACATAACTAATCAAGAAAATGAAATTAGTTTGGATAAATAGTGGTACGGCAATTAATAAGATATGCAAGGGATTTTTAACAATTAATTCGCCCTTGAATGCAAATAGCAGTACCAATGTTAGCAAGAGAGCAGTAATTGAAACTGGAGTCAGATACTTTAAAAATCGTCCTTCAAACCACTCTGTACCTTTGTATTTAAAAATCCAATAACGGCTGTACATTCCCGCCACTAGGGGAAATCCAACATAAATTACTACTGATAAAACAATAGTTTGCCAGGGTACGGTTAAATCATTCGCCGCTAATAACCATCTACCCAATGGTGCGTATAAGAATAGCATCGCCAGAGAATTTACTGCCACCATTATTAAGGTGTGTCCCTGGTTGCCGTAGGAAAGATATCCCCACAACAGTACCATTGCTGTACAAGGAGCAATTCCTAGTAAGATAGTACCAGCAATATAAGAGTTTGCCAGTGCTACTTCGCTACCGCCAATGATCTCAGTTCCGGTAATCAAAGGACGAAATAACCATCCTAAGAAAAACTGAGCAAATACTACCATTGTGAATGGTTTAATTAACCAGTTTACTACTAAGGTAAGAATCACAGGTTTTGGGGCGCGGATAGCATTTGCTGCTTGTGTGAAGTCAATCTTCACCATGATGGGATACATCATGAAAAACAAACATACTGCGATGGGAATAGACACTTGATACACACTCATTGCATCAAGAGATATTGCTATCCCTGGAAACAATCTACCTAGTGCAATTCCGACAAAAATACACAAAAATACCCAAACGGTGAGATATTTTTCAAAAAAACTTAGATTGCTTCCTGCTTGTATCCGGGCTGTACTACCTTGTGAATTCTGACTCATGGGAATAAACCTAAAAATAAAAGAAATTGCTAAAACTTAGCTTCTTTTCGTAATAACTCACCAATTGTCAAGTTCATTTCTGCTTCTCCTTCAAATACTGTTCCCACTTTGCCTTGATACAAGTGAACGTAATTGAGGCGTTTGCTGTCATCTGGTAAAGGTATATAACCCACAGAATTTGCTATTGTTGGGGCTTTATCTATGTAAAATTCGACAAATTTGTTTACTAATTCTTTGTTTTGGTTATCCCGAAAATTAACGTAGATAAACAAAGGTCGAGCAAGGGGCTGATACTGAACTTTCTCTACAGTTTGACGTGATGGCAGTACTGCACCTTTACCGTTGTTAATTGCCAGCGCTTTTAATTTATTTTGGGATTTTTCGTAATAGGCATAGCCAAAGTAACCCAAAGCATTTGGATCTTTGCTAATGCCATCCACCAATACTTCATCGTCTTCACTGGCTGTGTAGTCATTACGACTGACTCTAGCTTTACCTACAGTCGCTTCTGTAAAATAGTCAAAAGTACCAGACTTTTTCCCAGCACCATACAAATTAAGTGGCCGATCTGGCCAAGATGCACGTACTTGGTTCCAGCGAGTGATTTTCCCTTGGGCTGAGGGTTCCCAAATCTTTTTCAATTCTGCTACTGTGATGTCTTTTGCCCAATTGTTTTGCGGATTGACGGCGACGGTAAGCGCATCAAAAGCAATGGGAAACTCCATATACGTCACACCATTTTTTTTGCAAGCTTCCATCTCTGCCTTCAAAATCGGTCGAGAAGCGTTGCTAATATCGGTTTCTCCATTACAGAATTTCTCAAACCCGCCACTAGTACCAGAAATGTTAACTGCAACCTGCACCTGATTCTTTGGATCGGCTTGATAGTCTTTAGCGATCGCCTGCGTAATCGGATAAACTGTGCTGGAACCATCAATTTTTATTGTTGTGGTTGCAGCCTTAGCAGAATCCCTTACCTCTGTTACAGAAGGTGACTGCTGAGTTTGAGCGGATGGGTTGGATGTGGATGTTGCTGTGCAACTAGTTGTCAAAGCCAACAATCCTACTGCGTAGGCGTAGCCCAAACCAGGCATCGCCAATTTCTTTGCTGTTGTCTTCATAGACACCATCCCTGTAAGTTATCTCAAGAGCATATCTTTATCATTTCAAAAAAAATTGATTTGTCAATACTTACAAAGGTAGATGGAAACAAAACATTACAAAAAAAATTGATGGATTTTTAACTCTCGCAGGGGGGACGAATAGGTAATATGGGGCTAAAGCGGCGGAATTCTGCTAAATACTGCTCTAAGGCAACGAACTGCGGTAGATTGAGGCTGTAGTAAATCCAGCGCCCTTCTTGACGAGCGCGAACTAAACCCGCTTCTTTCAGGGTTTTGAGGTGAAAAGACAGTTTAGATTGAGTGGTTCCCAGGTGGTCGCACAGGTCACAGACGCATAGTTCTTGAGAGCGTAGCAGTTCTAAGACCTGAATTCGTAGGGGGTCAGATAGGGCATGAAAGCCAGCAGCGATCGTGTCAGGAGTAAAGGTGCTATTAGGAACCATCAAATTTTATTGAAGTATTTCTTTATGGTAAAGTCTAAATCATCGGTTCAACAATACCTTTACCGAAAAGAAAAGGTCAGTCTATAGTCGATTCTTAGTTGGAATTACAATCATTGAGAAATAGGGTACTTCGGCTGGATCGACTTCATCTAGGGGGATGATGCGTTGCTGTGATGTTGATGCCCGCTCAATATATCTTGCTCGTGACGCTAGCCCTAATTTATGCAGAATATCTCGTACTTTAGTAAAGTGACGACCTAGTTTCATAATTGCGGCTGCATCGGTCATCAGCAGATGTGTAGTCAGTTCTTCTGCTGGCAATGGGGCGGGTAAGACTGTGAGGATATCGGTGTAGTAGGTGAAAGGTACACCCAAGGCTACCGGACAAGCCATCAGTGAAGAAACTCCGGGGACAACTTCTGTTTCGTATTGGTCACATAGCCGCGTGAACAGGTACATGAAGGAACCATAGAAAAATGGATCGCCCTCACATAACACTACAACATCTCGACCGGCTGCTAAATGGTCGGCAATTGGTTGAATTTCGTTGTCATAAATAGACTTGGCCTTTTCTGGTTCCAAAGCGCGGGGGAGGTGAAATAGTACCTCGATTTGATTGCCAGGAAGATATTGCGCCACGATCGCTCTAGCAATACTTTCTTTATCTGTAGCTGATTGATAAGCTACCACAGGAGCCGCACGTAATAGCCGCAGCGCTTTCAGAGTCAATAGTTCGGGATCGCCTGGGCCGACACCAATTCCATAAAGACGACCTTTGGGTTGCATATTCATTCTTCCTCCGTTGCCAGGGCGTTAACTGCTGCTGCCGCGATCGCACTTCCACCGCGCCGACCGTGTAAGGTTAAAAATGGTACATTTCTGCTATCTGCTGCCAGTGCGGCTTTTGATTCCGCTGCACCGACAAACCCCACTGGAAAGCCCAAGATAATCGCAGGTTTGGGCGCTCCTGCATCGAGTATTTCTAACAGCCTAAACAGTGCTGTGGGCGCATTCCCAATTGCAATTACTGAGCCTTCCAGGTGCGATCGCCATAATTCTAGGGCTGCCGCTGACCTTGTAGTACCCATACGCTGGGCAAGTTCTGGCACTTCTGGCTCGTTGAGGGTACAGATAACTTGATTGTTTGCAGACAACCGTCGTCTGGTAACGCCATCGGCAACCATTCGGCAATCGCACAGAATTGGCGCTCCATTTGCCAGTGCTGCCCTTGCGGATTGTACTGCTGTTGGTGAATATCCCAAGTCAGTGACAATATCCGTCATTCCACAGGCATGAATTAGACGCACAGCAACTTTTGCTACATCTGGTGGCAATACATCTAGGTTCGCTTCTGACCGGATGATTGCAAAGGAATTACGGTAAATCTCGTTGGCATCTCGGATATAGTTGGACATTCAATTTTGGATTTTAGATTTTAAATTTTGGATTGATTTGTTAGTTAGTATAGATACTTCTTTTTTAATAGAAGAATACCTAATTTAATTAACCGCAGAGGCACAGAGAACGCAGAGTCAGAGAAAGGGAGGAATCAACTATCTGTATTTATCTGTGGTTCCATTTTCTAAGTGTTTATTAAATAATTGCTGTAATTGTGCTAGTGCATATCGATTAGCAAATTCTCCAAAGGACTCATCAGAATTTAAACGTTGAATTTGATATACATATAGCATCCGTCCTATTAATGCAGGTAGTTCGGCAAAAGTTACATATTGATATAGTTCACGTCCGAATTTCTGATTGCTGTCACCAACATAAATGTGATATCCCTCTACAGTTTCATTTTCAGCTTCAATGGTGACGCCGAGGAGAGTAATGTCACTTTTGCTATGCTGGGCACAAGATTTTTCACAGCCAGTGAAGTGGATATTAACTGGGTAATCGAGAGTAACGCGAGTTTTAAGATACTCTGCCAATGCCAACGCATGACTTTTAGTGTCAGTGGCAGAAGCGGCGCAACCCTTTTTTCCAGAACAGGCAACTAATCCAGCCTTGATATTGGTTGCAGAAGAATCTAATTGTAATAAAGCAATTTCACTTTGGACATCAGCAACCCATTGCAGAGGAATATCTGTAAGGAGCAAATTTTGCCAAGGGGTTAGCCTGAGAGTTCCACTGCCGTATTTTGCTGCTAAATCTGCTAAACCCCGCATCTGTTTACTTTCCAATCGGCCCAGGGGCAAGACGACACCAATGTAAAATAAGCCTTGCTGACGTTGTGGATGGATGCCAATATGCTGATATTTCGCATCTGACCGCTCCCCCAACCCCTCTCCTGCAAGGAGAGGGGAGAATTTCTCCCCCTTCCCTCGCAGGGAAGTTAGGTCTTTTCTTATTTCACTGTACAAAAGAGAAAAAGGTAAACGCTGCTCAACTTTTTGGAGATAATTTTCACAACCCAAAGTATTCAATAACTCTCTCAAACGTAGCCGCCGCTGACTCGTAGTATGACTATAAGCTAGATAGACATCCGCCAAAGCTGCTAAGACGGGCAAACAGTCCTCTGGTGGTAACAAAATTCCCGTATCGCTGGGGGGTTGACCCTTCTCGCCGACACTCAGATAGAGGCGAAAGTAAACATTGTCGTTAAGTAAGACAGCTGCAAAGGCGATATCATTCAAGCGATCGCACACCTGAATTATTCCACCACCATCAAAGCAAACGCTAAATTTTGCCGATAGTCCCGAAAGCGCCGGATGTGCTGCAATATAATCATCCCAACTTTGGACAAAGGGACGAGTGTCGATTAATTCTTGGGGATCGATACCAGCAGTTGGACTGGTCATAATATTGCGGATTTGGTCTACAACAGTATTGTCAGAACCCAATCCCATATTTTGTAAGTACTTCAGAACCTCAGCATTTATCCCCGTGCGGATTTCACGGACTTGCAGGTTGGCTCGATTAGTCACATCTAGATAGCCGCCACCGTGCTGTTCTGCTATATCTGCGATCGCACGGCACTGCTGACTACTAATAATTCCACCTGGTATTCTAACGCGAGATAATATCCCATCTGCGGCGGGAGTAGCATAAAACAAGCCAGGACAAGTGGCAAATCCAGAAACCAAACTTAGAACTCCTTCCCCGTGCAACGCAGGGAGTAGACGGTGAGTGTGTCTTGAGGACATCCTGAGAGTTGGCATTCTGACTTGGGTCATCCCATCACAGCTGCGGCACAGTCCCGGAATTTCACCGGAGTTTCCCAACTCCCAGCTTGAGTAATTTAGATTTTGTTCAGGTTATAGATTTCAACCAGACATCATCCAGATAATCATATTACATTACTATAGCCAGAAATTTTAACTAAGCTTATCCACTACCGATCGAAAGATATAGCTCTTGAAGCTATAGCAATCCGAATGGACATTCGTAATAAAATTGACTTTCAGTTAAGGCTATGCAGTGCTTCGAGCGTCGCATATTGATTCTGACTCCTGACTTCTTCTTCAATAGTTATTAGTTTTCCTGGTGCTAAACCGCCAAGTTAGGATGATTGCAGCGATCGCTAAACCAATAGCCAATCCCCACCAAAGACCAATAGCTCCAGATCCCAACGAGATCCCAAAAGTATAACCAGTGAATAAACCAACACACCAATAAGCAAAAATGCCAATCAGCATCGGAATTCGAGTGTCTTTGAGTCCGCGTAATGCTCCTGCGGCAGTAACTTGCACACCGTCAACTATTTGAAAAATGGCCGCGACTGCTAGCAATTTCACCGCGAGGGCAACCACATCTGCATTGTTCTGATTGTTGATGTCAATATAAAGAGAAATAATTGACTTTGGTACTAGCCAAAATGCAATGCCTACTACACCCATAGCTAAAGCTGCAATGGCAATGCCTACATATCCAGCTAGACGACTGCCAACTAGGTCATTCTGTCCGGCTAACTGTCCAACACGAACTGTTGTCGCTAGAGAAATGCCTACTGCCATCTGGAATGATATCGAAATTGTTTGTAAAGCAATTTGATGGGCAGCGAGGGCATTTGTTCCCAATTGTCCAATCAACAAAGTGACAACAGTGAACAGTCCGGCTTCGACCGTAATCAGACCCCCAATGGGCAATCCAACCTGCAAAATCTCGCCAACGATTCGGCGATGCTCTAGAGGAAAAGCTTTGTGAGACGAAGATCGAAAAATACCGTAAACTGCAAAGCGAGGCTGATTATATATATAAACTGCCAAAGCCACAAACATACTCCAAAGTGAAAGTGTGCTTGCCCAACCGATACCAGCTAAACCCAGCGCCGGGAATCCCAGTTTGCCAAACATCAGCACATAGTTAGCTGTGATGTTCAACAGAGTACCCAAAACCACTGTCACCATGACTAATTGCGGTTGCAATAGAGCAGAAAGAAAGCTTTTAAGTACTGCAAAGCCCAAACCAGGAATAAAACCCAGTGCGATCGCTCTTAAATAAATCTCTGCTAGTGCTACTGTCTTAGCATCCTGTCCTAGTAAAAGTAGTAAAGCGCCTCCATTGTAAAGTAGCAATGTAATTGGTATTCCTAGCACCAGAGATATCCTTAGTCCAAGCCGGACAATTGTGCCAACTTTTTCTTTATTTCCGGCTCCGTATGCTTGGGCAGCTAACGGACTGACAGCAGAAACGATACCAGTAAAAATCAACAGAGAAAAAGTAAAGATAACAGTTCCCAAACCTCCAGATGCAATGGTTTGACTTCCCAACCAACCCATCATTACCGTATCCACAAAACCAGTAGCAGATTGAGCCAGTTGTGCTGCTGCCAAAGGTACGGCTAACATGAGACATTTTTTAACTTCAGAAAACATATACAGCTGATAACCCGATGTGAAGAACAAAGGGTTTTTCCAAAATCTAAACCCATGTTCAGGAGATATTGCTCCTGGGAACTTGAATCTATCTTAATGGAATCAGATTAAATCTGAAGAACCCCACCCCGCCAAAGCTATGCTTTGTCTCCCCTCCGCGCTCTTCGGGAGGGGCTGGGGGTGGGGTGCAATGACTGTGGAAATCATAACTAATTATACGGACATGATATAAATCTGAAAATCCCCATATCAGCTTTGAGTGTCACAAATAATTTCAATGTTTTGGCAATCATCTTGAAGCTACGTTAAAGTAAACAGTTGCAGTTAAAAATGGATTTATATGCGCTTACCAATTGCAATTAGTGCTGTTTTAGTGGCATCTTTAGGTTTTAGTGCACCTGTAATATCTCAACCTCCTCCTATACAGGTAGCCAAAACGCCCGCGCCTAATAGTTTAGCCTTAGAACAATTTAAGATTAATTACCGATTATGGAGACGGCAAAAAATCTCTAACTATCGCTATGAATTCACTAGAAGTTGCTTTTGTTTACCTAAAGCCACAGAACCAGTAATTATTAAAGTACGTAATCGAGTCACAAGTTCTATTACTTATAAAGCAACTCAACAGCCAGCTGATGCAGAACTGTTTAAACAATATAATACAATTCCTAAACTCTTTGACATCATCAGGGATGCGCTGATTCGGAAAGCAGCAAACTTGACTGTACAATACGATCCAATATTTGGTTATCCAACTCAAATTAACATTGATTATAATAGCCAGATCGCTGATGATGAAATATTTTTGACAATTAGCAATCTGCAAAAAACTAATTAACTATAGCTAGGGAGAGCATTCTTTGCTACAACAGTGCTTAGGGATCTGCGGGTTAATAGTGTCCCAACCCTCAACTGTCGAGAGTTGAGCGCAGCGATGCACTGAGCGCAGTCGAAGTGTCGAAAATCGGTTTTTTGGTACTTTATTTTCACGCAAGTCCCTTAATTGATTCAGCATATCTTGCTTGCTCTTGAATTGTTGGGCTGAAGCATTTAAAGTCTTTCAATAATACCATCGTCACCCATCATTTTTGCGACTTCATCCATAATTTCTTTACTGCTATAGTCTGGCTTAGATGGATCTATTGGTTTTAACGGACGAAAAATAGCTAGCTGAGATTTTGGAGTCAGCATTTGTTGTAACTCGCTTTCAGGTATACCAATTTTTTCTTCAAACATCAGTTCAGCACCATGTTCTAATTCATCATGAATCACATCGAGATGCCGTAAGCCTCTATAAGTAAAAGTTACGGTTTGACTTTTGGGATTGAGATATGTGCTGTTCTCCTGATAACCAAGTTCTTCGGCTTTCTCAAAAGCCTCTTCTGGTGAAGAAGCACGGACAAGAACAATATTTACATGAACAACATTATATGGATTTCCCTCAACGTTACACTCGATCACCAATTCAGCGATATACCACTCTGCATCCTTTGGAATGTATGCCATTGTTTATAAAACCCAAAATTTCTAACAATAATGCTATCACTGACTATTCAGTGGTTTTGTTTGAAAGGATTTTTGAAACTCATCTCACAGGTTATGCTGGCTGAAAACCAACATACACTAAACAATTCAAAAATGACAATAAATCAATCTTGGCGCGATCTACGTGTCGGCGATCGTATTTGTATCTTGCAATTCCCACAAATACAAATGCTTGAAAATACAAAGCAACTATACCAGAGACTTATTGCCGAGCGTGCTATTTTGAGGATTTGGGAATTGCTATATGTACTTTCAATTACATTTGCGTTCATCAAGTTTGTGAATTTTGAACTATATAATTACTAAACTTAAGTATTAAATAAAATGATTACCAATAGTTTAGGAAAAGCAAAAACGTGAACCGTTTCAAAAAGCTATCCTCAATTGCGTTCCTGTTATTAGCCTTCATTTATCCATCTACTTTGGTTGAAGCCAAAGAGAATACTCGCAATGATGTTCTCAATGAGCAGAGTATTGACGTACAAACAAAATTAGTTGGAGAGCAAAGTGAAGAGTTTTTGTTAGCTCACCGACGGACTCGACGACGTTATCATAGACGGCAACGAACTGGAAGATATTATTATCAACGCCAGCGGAATCGACGACATTATTATAGACGACGCTATCGCTCTATACGTTATCACGGACAACGATATCGTCATGGAGAATGGGAACTTGTGCGCGATCGTCATGGACGATTAATGTATGACTGGCAACGTTAATAGTAAACTTTGCATCCAATTTTTCTAGAGAATGTTTATGCGTAAATCCTAATGTAAACAATGCCAAAAATTGATCGCAAGTATAATGACAGAGGCAGCTAGAAACTAAATTTAGATATATGCGATCGCTAAATTAACCAATCTAAGGGAGCTTCACCTCAGTTTCAACAAAATAACCCAGATGCATTAACCTGAATTTTCCGGCACTTTGAGTTTTTGCATACGTGGAGATCGCACATTTATCTGTTAACAAATCCTAAAAGTGCTTTGATAGTTTTTTCGCAGGATGATTAAGATATAGGTATTTGACCTGACGGGTGTCGATACTCATGGTGCAAGACCAGATTTTGCTGAATGATTGGCATGTAATAGCGCGATCGCAAGACCTCCAACCTGGAACAGTTCTGCACAAGCGCTTATTAGGCTCAAATATAGTGCTTTGGCATAATGGCGACAAAGTTTTAGCTTGGCAAGACGTTTGCCCTCATCGTGGTGCCCGTCTTTCTCTAGGATATGTTAATAAAGAGACTCTTGTTTGTCCTTACCACGGTTTAGCCTTTAATAGCGAGGGAAAATGTGTACAAGTTCCCGCTAATCCCGAACAATCGCCCCCCGCCCAAGCTTGTGTTAAAACTTACCAAATTCAAGAGCGTTACGATCTGCTTTGGGTTTGTTTAGGGACACCAAAACAAGACATAGCTCCGTTTTCTGAGTGGTACGATCCGGTCTATCAGAAGATTTTCTGTGGCCCTTACTACTATCACTCTAGCCCTCTGCGGGTGCTGGAAAATTTTATCGATCCGGCACACTTCCCAATTATGCATTCGGGATTATTTGCCCACGCCAGTCATCCTGAGTTGACGCACTATGAATTAGAGTCTCTTCCAGATGGGATTAGTTTCAAATGTGGTTTGTGGGAACTAGATTTTAATTCCGGTAATCCTCTTTCTGCACCACTGATTTTCAACACTTACGATTACCACATTTTCCGTCCGCTAGTGGCATATTTTAAACTTGGGCCTGGAGATCATCGTTTAAATATTTTCTATACAATTACGCCAGTCGATGAAGATGAGTGCGTGGTGCAATATTGGTTAATGGTAAACAGTGTCCGCGAACTAAAAGTGGAAGTGTATCTAGATATTCAAAATCAAATTGCTAGTCAAGATATCGCCATTGTCGAGTCCCAGCAGCCCCGACGCTTACCTTTAGATTTGCAATCAGAAGTACATTTACCGAGCGATCGCTATTCTATAGCATACCGGAAGTGGCTCAAACAACAGGGTGTTACTTTCGGCACTATTTAAAACTTGACGATGCTTATCATTATGATTAAGAAAAGATTTCGATAAAATTGATTTAGAAACCAACCCCCTGAAAGAGTTGAAAAAACGGTAGATTGTTAATTCCTCTACCGTTTTTTATGTATGTTGAATGCGGTACTGAAAAGTCAAGTAAAATTTTTACTTGCTTTCGTATCAAGGTGAATTTTGGGTATTTATTGATCCACAGGTGCTAATTTTAAAGGATACAATGGCTCAGATCCATTTAATTGCCAAATTCTAAATACCAAAACAGCAGCTACAGTTAACCACACACAAGAAAATGATAAAGTCATTCCTGCTATAGGATTAGTTTGCCAATAAATTGCCGTCACCACTATAGCAGATAACCAAGGGCCTAAAATAACTACAGGTACAGCAGCACCTAATCTCCGTTCGACAGTAAAAATCGTATTCCAAGTATCCCCTAAAGCCAGATGTACCACAAACAAAATTAAAGGCAGCACTAAAAACTGGTGATTCATTTGCTGCCAAACCAATACAGAAGAAATTACCCGCAAAACGGCAATTATCATCCAAACTATGGGAAATACTAAAGGTGGAGGCGACCATCTTGGTCTGATTACCTGGTCATAGGTCTGACGAGAACGAGTATTATCTAAAAGAGAAAAAATTCGAGAACGGATACTTAATAGAGCAAAAAATAATCCAGTCAATAAAGTGCTAACCCAACTGGGAAAAGAAGAATTGTTATCAATGAACATTACTAATTTTTCCATTCCCAGTAACACGAGACTCATGACTAATATTTGTAGGATAGTCCCTAGTGTATAAGCTAAAACTGCTCTGATATCTAGTTCTTGTGTAGTAGCAATTGATGTGTTTAGAGACTGTTGTTGATTCCCAGGTTTTACCCCCATCACTGTATTAACAAACTGTTCAACTATTCCACTATTCTTGGATTTATTCATAATTAACAGATGGCGCGTAGTTAGTAATTAGTATTAATAAGTCATTATATGATATTCTAATAGTTAAAAATAATTTGGTTAGGCTCTTTTAACATCAGAGTTTATAAGTTCCGAATCTAATGTACAGTCTCTCATAACTAATATTGAGGAAAAAACGTGGAATTTCAGAAGTTATTGTATATTTTTACTCTAGTAAATATTGCTACATTTGCTCTGAGTGTACCTGTATTTGCTCAAATCGCGCAGACTCCCTTTAATTCTGCACAGTCAAGTTGTCGTGCAACTAAAGTAAATACTCCAATTTTCAAAGAACCTTCAACATCATCCCATGCTATCAGAATATTGTCGGCTAAAACAAGAGTTACTTTAGCATATATCCCCGTTAGTGGAGATAGATTTGTCAGAATTAAAGCTCCAACTTCAGGGTTTATTCAAACTGCTGCGCTGAGGTTTTGTCAGCCGAATAACAACGCTCAAAATGTATCGAGTAAACCTACTATTGGCAGTGTATGTCGGCAACTTGTACGACAGGAAACTATACGTCGCCAACCAAGTACAAAAGAACCTTTTATTACAACACTTTCTCCAAATACAGTTGTGTTTGTGAACTTGGTTACAGGTAATATAGTTAAGTCATATAAATCTGAAAATTACATTTGGGTAGAAATCGACCTTTCCAGAAGTTTCCCTGGAGAGTTATCTGGTAATGGTTGGATGGTTAATACTGACTTAGTGAATACTCCTGGATTAAGCAGTCTGGCTTATTGTAGTTAAGTATCTAGGCATAAATAAATTTATTGTTTGTAGTAAGGACTTTAGTATTGATAATCCTTGCTCTAAGCGATAAATCGCTCACTACAAACTAGGAGTTTATTTTATATTTAATTATGTCTACCTACTTAGTAGCTTATTTCGCTTAATATATCCACCTGGCATGAGTTTCTCCTGACTGTCTAATCGGTATATTTAAGCTCATGGACTAAGAATTTTGTTAGGATTCAAGCTTTCAAATTTGTTTTATATACCAATCAGACAGTCAGATATTCTAAACCCTTAATCTTAACGTCTATTGTCCGCTTCTACCCTAATCCTCTCGCGGGGACAGCGCCAATTTGCACCACTCGCACCACCAAGACCAACGTTTGTGCAACCTTGGGCTTCCATTGCATCGTCTGAGACATTCTCAGGCTTGTAGAATCGCCAACGACCTTTATCATCCGGTCCTGACTCTGCTCTGAGTTGCCGTGTAGAGGCTCCGTAACGATAATCGCGATTCCGAGAATCATCATCATCGTAGCGAGAATCACGACTACGGGAATCACCATCCGCTTCTACCCTAATCCTCTCGCGAGGACAGCGCCAATTTGCACCACTCGAACCACCAACACCAACGTTAGTACAACCTTGGGCTTGCATTGCATCGTCTGAGACATCGTTAGGCTTATAGAATCGCCAACGACCTTTATCATCCGGTCCTGACTCTGCTCTGAGTTGCCGTGTAGAGGCTCCGTAACGATAATCGCGATTCCGAGAATCATCATCATCGTAGCGAGAATCACGACTACGGGAATCACCATCCGCTTCTACCCTAATCCTCTCGCGAGGACAGCGCCAATTTGCACCACTCGAACCACCAACACCAACGTTAGTACAACCTTGGGCTTGCATTGCATCGTCTGAGACATCGTTAGGCTTATAGAATCGCCAACGACCTTTATCATCCGGCCCTGACTCCGCTCTGAGTTGCCGTGTTTGTGATATCAGCAAAGGAGTAGTAGTGGGTTTAATTTTTTGTTGTGCAAAAACTGATGAATGTTCCGTAGTAATGGAAGCTATACTCAAGAGGATGCCACAAGCAGCAAAAGTCACTAATTGAGACAATCTACTTATCTTGGTAAAATGCAACATCAACATAAGTTACTCTGATTGTTGGAAATATTATCTGTCCTGCGGGCAAGGGATAAGACAGAGGGCAGAAGGGAAGAAAAAATTTTTAATGTATGCCTTTTTGCCTTGCCCAAATTTACTTTAATACCTGCACTAAATCAAATTATTTAGTGGTCTTTAATTACAGTTTGTTTAAATGCCTGTAATTACTTTTTACCT
Organism: Nostoc sp. EspVER01; assembly: GCF_034530635.1. NCBI lineage: Bacteria > Bacillati > Cyanobacteriota > Cyanophyceae > Nostocales > Nostocaceae > Nostoc > Nostoc sp. EspVER01. The sequence continues at coordinate 220,999 of NZ_JAVRCS010000004.1, read as the reverse complement.
TCTGCTTTCTTCAAGAAGTTAAATAATAGTAGTAGGATAAACCACATTTTAGTTGAATTTTTTTAAAATATATATAAAGCAAAAAGCCGTAATAAACCGAAACTTTTTGACGTATTGAACTTCTTTCTGAATGCTTTCTTTCGTTTGATTGAAGCGATCGCTGATATCCTTGAGATTGTCTAGAGTTGTTGCTAAATTTGGGATGCTAACTTCAAACGGAATAGTTTCTTCAGCCCGTTTTCCTGCTTTGGCAATACCCAGTGGCTTTTCTCCAGAAGGATAACCCCAAGGTATCAAACTAGTGGGTCGATACTTAGAAGAATCAGAAATAATAGCGGTGGGCTATGTCTACGAATAAGCAACCCTTGCCCGTAAAGCTCCCAACTTAAATGCTACTATTGCCACATTCAAAAATCTCAATCAGGCAGTGCCAAAGAAGTATGAGCTTCTGATATTCAGTTGGGCAATAGTTCTCTATGGTTATACTCTCGTTTAATCGCTTGCAGCGTCTAACAATTCGGTTTGTGCTAATCATTGTGGTGACGATCGCAATGGTGTTTGGCTGGGGTGCGATCGCCCACAGTCAACTGGCCTCATCACCCACCGCCGCTTCTAACGATCCGCACAAACCCCCTAAAGGCGTCACCCGTCTCGGTGAATATGAAATTGCCAACGTGAATTCACCACTAGACAAAAACCTTTTATTTAAGGTTGTCTCTCCCACTGTTTTTAATCGCGACCAACCCCCGGAGGGAAGTCTTCCTGTGGAAGTACGTGCTGAAGAAATTACGCAACGGCTGATGCGAGCGCTCGATAGAGCCGACAAAGCCAAAGAAACTCCCATAATTTCTGTTGCCACCCTGAATAACCGCCTAATCCTCCAGCTCAATGACGATCAAACGACCCGTTCTTTAAGGCTGGTGACAGTGACAGAGCCAGATGCTGACTACTATGGGAAAACACTGGAGGAATTGTCCCAGGAGTGGCAAAAAATATTACAAGCAGAAGTGGAACGCATCGAGCGACTCTTCTCACCTAAGGTATTGTCTCAACGGGTTGGGCAGGCAATACAAATCAGCATCGGCTTGGTGTTGGGCAGTGTTGTGTTATGGTTCCTGCGGCGAACTCTAATTCGCAAACAAACGATATTGCAAGCTCGTTATCAAGAGCATATGGCTGAGGCAAAAGAGGCTGCGGTCAAACGCTCTCAGGCAGAAACATCGGCCAATATTCAAGCAATCGACACCAGCGAACCAGAGGCACACACCATCGCCCATCAGCGATCGCAATTTCTAAAAATCATCCAGCGACAGTTCACTCTCAAGCGCCAACTGGGGATCTATTCTTTTCTCACCTTGCTACTGTTTTGGGCGTTTATTCTCGTATGGTACATCGGGATTGTGGTCATCATGTCTCGCGTCCCCTACCTGATGAGATGGTGGAGTGATGCTTTAGCGCGTCCCCTGGCGCTGCTGATTATTTGGTTTTTCATCAGTGTTGTCATTCGTATTGGCAAAAGCTTAATTGACTACATCACCGATGTCTGGACAACCCATCCCTCTCTCCCTTTGAGTGAAACTCAACGGATTGCCCTGCGAGCTGCAACAGTTTCCGGGGCACTAAAAGGATTAATCGCTTTTGTTTTCATTACCTTCGGTATCTTGCGGACTCTAGACATTTTTAATGTACCCACTAGTTCAATTTTGGCAGGGGGTGCTGTTATCGGTATTGCAATTTCCCTTGGTTCTCAAAGTTTAATGAAAGATTTGGTCAATGGCTGCTTGATTTTGATGGAGGATCAATTTGCTGTGGGAGATGTGATTGAGATTGGGAATAAAAGCGGACTGGTGGAAAATCTCAACCTGCGCGTGACTCAACTACGCAATGGCGAAGGTCAGTTAATTACCATTCCTAATAGCAATATCACTGATGTCAACAACTTAACCCGCCTTTGGTCGCGGGTAGACTTTTCTATTGTGGTGGCCTATGAAAACGACCCGAAGTATGTTTTAGAAATTCTCAGGCAAGTATCCCAGGAATTGTATAACGAACCAGAATGGCGCGATCGCTTACCAGAATTGCCTGAAGTGCTGGGGATTGATGACCTCTCCCACACAGGAATGTTAGTCCGCGTCTGGATTAAAACGGCACCGATGGAACAATGGAATGTTGGGCGAGAGTTCCGTTTAAGGGTGCGGCTAGCCTTTGAAGCAAACAATATCCAGATTGGCAGACCGCAACGGATCAGTTACAACACTGATTTGGGATGAACTGAGTTTAAACGGTTCTTCTTCCATTCCCAACTACTTCAAGCAATCCAGTTACCAAGATTTGCTCAACCAGTTACAATCTCTAGATGAAACGGGTATCTTAAGCTTGTGAATTTTCAAACCTCTCTTTTATGCCTTCAAATGAGCTTGTAGGATCATTTACATTAACAGCAAATCCCGGTGTTGGTTTTTCCACATCGTTCTACTTATGTTATTGACGCTGGTCATATCGTGCAGGTAGGTAATTTTTCAGAATTGATTGCCCAATCAGGGTTATTTGCCAGACTGGTAGCCCAACAGTTAGAAGGGGAGCTTTAGTTCTGCTTCAGCCTCGGTATGAGGGCACTTGAGCATTAGCAATTTATCTCTGCGGCAAAGGTGGCTTTTTTAGGCGCAGATAGCTAAAGAGAGCGAATGTGTTTAATACTTTACTCCCGTTCTAAGACAAAAATAATGGAAATCGGTTTATTTGTCTTGGGATCGGATGGCTCATATAAATTTAGCAATCGGTAATTCAAAGTCTGAAATTCGTTGATCCATGATTCCAGGGTTCTGAAATACCAAGGAGTAGGGTAAAAGGGTTGATCCGCATTTGGTTGCCATGAAGTTTCGCGCCACCCATTGGAATATGTAGAGTCACCACAAGCAATTATCGGGTGAAGTGTTTGAATGATTATTTTGCCCTTGTCCTCTAACAGGCTATGACCCGCCTTAGCGATCTCATCAAGAGCGCATTCGCCTAGAATTGAAAAGTTGCAGATCAAGCAAGAGAAATAGTGAATGGTGCTAAATCTTTGTGATGTAAGATCCGAGTACGAACAGACAACAAAGCGAGAATCACCACTATCCTTTGCTGTCTCAATAAGATCGGTGCAAAAATCAACACCCCAGCCATCAATTCCTAAAGAAAAAAGCTGTCGAGACAACCATCCCTCGCCGCATCCAATATCTAAGAATGTTCTTGGATTAAGTTGAGTTATCACTTTAAGTATAGCGGCATCTGTGGCGATCGCACGGCTTTCAATTTGTTGATTACGAATTGCTTGTGTCCATAATTTAGCATTCATCTGCCATGAGTCAAGGATTCGTTTTTCATTCTCGTCCATACAACACCGCTCAAATAGCACGAACAATCTTCTCCTTTAAAACATAAGCGATAATGCAGCCAGATGCAGGATTTACACTATTTCTAAGAATCGCAGTTGTAACTCATGCCTAGACATTATTACACCAATTCTTTAGGTTCTCTTGATTGGCGATACTCAGTTCGTGAAGCCCTAAAACTCTCAAGCAAGGTTCTGTTTGACAATCCCACTGCTACCCAAAATTTAGAAGCATTCATCAAACAGGCGATCGCTGCAAGAAGTTAAAGAAAGTATATTTTGACTTTAACTGAAAAATAAGTAAGTATTAACATTGATATTCAAAGGCTATGAAAGTCGAAAATGAAACGTCCAAATCGCCTTGCTTGGATGGGAGCGATCGCACTCGCTGCGATCGTTTTACTTAGTTTGTTCGCGGCTCCCAATAATACTAAAATTAACGCTGGCTCTACTTATAACCATAACTCTGATGGCTATGGTGCTTGGTATGCTTTTATGCAACAACAGGGAATTTCTATTAAGCGCTGGCAAAAGCCTTTTAGTGATATTCAGCCAGAGAACAGCCCAGTTACCTTCCTACAAGTAGGCGGCTATCCCAGAGAAACCACACTGGATAGTCAAGAGCGGGAATGGGTAGAAAAAGGAAATACTTTGGTAATTTTGGGTGCAAAGGCGCGGGTTACAGAAGCGGAGTTTAGCACTATGCAAAAATCTCCTGAAGGTGATATTAAAATTGATACACGTAGACGATATAAAAAAGCTAACTCCCAGCAAGTTAATTTAGGCGATCGCTTTGGTGCTGTTGTCTGGAAAGAAAATTACAAAAAAGGAAAGGTGATTTTTTCTACCACTCCTTATTTAGCCGCCAACGCTTACCAAGATTATTTAAGTAATTTCAAGTATTTAGCTAGTTTGGTTACTGAAAAAAGTAACACAGTCTTTGTCGATGAATACATCCACGGCTATAAAGATGCCGATGTCAGAAAGAAAGAAAACGAAGGAGATTTATCTAGCTTTTTTGCCAAAACTCCTTTACTTCCAATCTTGATACAGGTAGGTATCCTGCTATTAGTGCTAGTTTGGGCGCAGAATCGCCGCTTTGGTAAACCAGTAGCTTTAGATACACCAGTTGTAGATAATAGCGAAGCATACATCCAAGCTTTAGCCGGGGTGTTGCAGAAAGCTGATACCACCGACTTTGTTGTTGAAATGGTGGGTAAACAAGAACAACTACAACTCCAAAAAGCCTTGGGATTAGGGCAAGTACTTTTAGAACCTCAAGCCTTGATCGATTTCTGGATGGAAAAAACAGGCGCAAGTGCAGCAGAACTAGATGCAGTTTTAAAGCTACAATCTCGCAAAAAACCCATCAGTGAACGAGACCTGTTAAGCTGGTTGGGGAAATGGCGAACCATTAGATTAATTCGTAATACTTCTCTACGAGAGGCTGCACTTCGACTACGCTCTGTTACCACGCCAACGGCTACGCGGTAGTTGAGCGCAGTCGAAACTCAGTACAAGTTCGTAATTCATAATTCGTAATTATTTTTGCGAAATTGTACTCTGCGTTGGTTATTTATCAATAAAAAATATGAGTGAAACACATCCTATCTTAATTCGGCTTGGTCAAGGTCTTAATCAAGTAATTGTCGGACAATCTAGCTTAATACAGCAACTCTTAGTAGCACTGCTAGCGGGTGGGCACGTAATTTTAGAAGGAGTACCGGGAACTGGGAAAACCCTTTTAGTAAAGGTGCTAGCGCAGTTAATTCAAGGGGATTTTCGCCGGATTCAATTAACACCAGATGTTTTACCTTCAGATATTACTGGTACTAATATTTTTGACTTGAATAGCCGCAATTTCACTTTGAAAAAAGGGCCAATATTTACTGAAGTATTGCTAGCGGACGAAATCAACCGTACTCCGCCCAAAACACAAGCGGCGCTGCTAGAAGCGATGGAGGAGATGCAGGTAACACTGGATGGTGAAAGTTTGCCTTTACCAGATTTATTTTGGGTAATTGCGACACAAAATCCCCTGGAATTTGAGGGTACTTATCCTTTACCAGAGGCACAGTTAGACAGATTTTTATTTAAGCTGGTGGTAGATTACCCCGATAAAGCTGCTGAAAAGCAAATGTTACTCAATCGTCAGGCGGGTTTTGCCGCACGACGTTTGGATATTAGCCGTTTGAAACCAATCGCAACAGTAGCCGACATTTTGCAAGCACGACAAGCAGTCAAAGAAGTTAAAGTATCAGAAGCGATCGTTGATTATTTGTTGGCATTGGTGACAATATCGCGTCAATATCCTGATTTGACTTTGGGTGCATCACCTCGCGCTACCGGTGCTTGGTTGCAGACATCTCAAGCCATAGCATGGTTAGCGGGAAGGGATTTTGTAACACCAGATGATGTAAAAGCAGTTGCATCACCGTTGCTACGTCATCGTCTCATATTGAAACCAGAAGCGATGCTGGATGGTTTACAAATGGATGCAGTAATTGCGTCGGTAATTAATCAAGTACCAGTTCCAAGGTGAAAATTTCAAAGTCCCTCTCCCAAACTTGGGAGAGGGATTTAGGGTGAGGGCTTTTGGCAATTTTTAGATGAAAGGGCGGTTAAAAGCCACATTTTACAGAAGCGAAGTTGTTTCACTAAGACATAGCGATCGCCATCACAACATTACTGATAAAATATGCAAAATGCGAGAACTTTACCCAGCGATCGAGCCTTACTTAGAAGGTAGTTTACAGGTTTCCGACCTTCATACTATCCATTTTGAAGAATCAGGAAACCCGCAAGGTCAACCCATCGTTTTGCTGCATGGGGGGCCTGGTGGTGGATGTCCAGCTTTTTATCGGCAATATTTCCACCCAGAAAAATGGCGGTTAGTCATGTTTGACCAGCGCGGTTGTGGTCAAAGTACGCCCCATGCTGAATTACGAGAAAATACCACTTGGGATTTAGTCAGTGATATCGAAAAACTGCGCCAACATTTAGGTATAGAAAAGTGGGCTGTCTTCGGTGGTAGTTGGGGTAGCACTTTATCATTAGCCTACAGTCAAACCCATCCCTCTCGATGCACAGCATTAATTCTCCGTGGGATCTTCATGCTGAGACAAAAAGAATTGTGCTGGTTTTACCAAGAGGGTGCTAGCTATATTTTTCCTGATGCTTGGGAAGAATATCTCAAACCGATTCCCATAGATGAACGTGACGATCTGATCGCAGCATACTACAAACGCTTGACCAATCCAGATTTAGAAATTCAATTAACAGCAGCGCGTGCTTGGTCAATTTGGGAAGGTAGTACCAGTAGACTGTTTTTAGACCCAGAACTTATGCAAAAGTTTGGCGAGAGTGAATTTGCTTCAGCTTTTGCTCGGATTGAATGCCATTACTTTATGAATAAGGGATTTTTGGAAACAGAAGATCAATTACTGTTAAATGTAGACCGTATCCGCCATATTCCGGCTGTAATTGTTCAGGGACGCTATGATGTAGTCTGCCCAATGATATCAGCTTGGGAATTACATCGGGCTTGGCCGGAAGCGGAATTTATAGTGGTTCCTGATGCCGGACACTCGATGAGTGAACCAGGAATTCGTAGTGCTTTGATTGAGGCAACAGATAATATTTAATTCGGTTGAATATTGAATTTAGATGTTTTTCTGAGTCACTCGATTTTAGATTTTCATTTTAATCCAAAATCTAAAATCTAAAATTGTTCGGTCAGTTAAAGATGCAATTGTTAGTTTCCAAACATCTAAGAAATTGCACGCTGATGGAATTGTCGGTATAAAAACTTGGATAGCTTTACTATAGATTTAAGTAAGTGGGCGTGAATAAACAAAGTTTTTTAGTAAGGCTTGGAGTGTTTGACTGCAACCCTTTAATTGATTTTATATTGCATAATATAGTTTGATTTATTCTGTCCACTAATTAACATCGTAATGAACAAAATTGGGATTTTACCTGGAAAAAACCTTTAAGGATTCGTTTGAGTGAATTAAACTTAACCCGCCTGATAGCTTTATTCACTTCTACCCACTGCCGTTTTCTTTTACTTGCTTCTGGATAATCTTCACTCAGCATATCGACTGATAGTAAATACATCTTGACACAGTAAATTTTGCCCTGTTTGCGGTACTTGTAAGTTCCCAGTTCATTTCCATCTACTTGCCCAATTATCCCTGCTTCTTCCCACGCCTCTTTAGCTGCGGAATCAGGCGGACTCATGCCATTAGGGATATCTCCTTTCGGAATCACCCAGTGTTGAAAGTCACGGGTTGTAATTAGCAAGATTTCAACTTTACCATTGTTCACTCTGTAAGGAATCACCCCAGACTGTTTCAACACTTTGCTGGCTTTTCGACTCATATAATTTACATCCTGTACTAACTAGCTTTTTTGTACAATGCTTACTTCAGAAAGTCTAGAGCTAATACCGGATAAATTTTGGTTAATTTTAAGTTATGAAAAGATTAAAAACAGATTTTTTTATAAGAGTTAATTATTCAAAAAATTTCTAGCATTAGTGTTTGAGCGGGTAATGATGGTTTTAATTCCGCAGTTACGTTAGGAATAAGAATTAAATAACATCGACTTTTGTAGGTTGGGTTGAGGCACGAAACCCAACATCTCTGGGGCGTTGGGTTTCGCAGACTCAACCCAACCTACACAGGTTATTAAATCCACGATCCTTATGTTCAACTAACTGTAATAACTGTTCCCGTACTCTCATTGGCTAATCTATCCACTGCACACACGGCATAGGTTCCCGCTTGTTGGACGGTAGCGAAGGTTGTGCCAGCAGACAAAATTCGCACAATTGTCCAAGTATCGCCACTCAGCCGATAAAGTGTCCAGGAACGAACTGGCTGATTATCTCCAGGCTGCCAACTCAGTTTGCGGTTATTGACTTGTAATCCAATGGGTGGAGATGGTGGTGTTGTATCCTGCCAAGGCAAAGTTGGCGGTAGCGCAGGTTTGTTATACAGCAAACTTTGGAATTTATCAGCAATGCCCTGACTATTTTCTGTCAAAACACCGACATTAAAAAAGATATTCCCTAGTGATAACTGTGCAGCTTGACTACGAGTAACTATCACCTGCTTTTCAATCTCATCACTCTCCCGACTCTTGTTGCTTGGTTCTGTCAGATTGTTGCCAGCGTAAACGTGTCTTTGTTTTGTGTTTACCTGTGTCCACCACTTTAGCAACGCTGAATAACTTTGTTGTGGTTGGTCTGTGCGCCAGTAAAGTTGAGGAGCTATATAATCAATCCAGCCTTCTTCTAACCATTTCTTTGAGTCAGCATAGAGTACGTTGTAAGCATCCAACCCAGTAATACCAGCGGGTTGGCCGGGGCGATAAATTCCAAAGGGACTTATACCAAATTTAACGTCGGTTTTGGTTGTTTTAATTCCTTGCCAAAGGCGCTGTACCATTTTGTTAACATTGTCTCGTCGCCAGTCGCCAAGGCTGAGTGTACCACCAGCTGCTTTATATGCAGCGTAGGTTTTATCATCGGGGAAAGGTTGTCCCTCGATGGGATATGGATAGAAATAATCATCTAAGTGAATGCCATCAACATCGTAGCGCTTCACTACATCGAGAATTACGTTATACGCCCTATCCTGAACTATTTTTAGTCCTGGGTCCATCCAGCGTTGAGTTTTCCACAAATAAACGCTTTCTGGATTGGTAGCTGCGATGTGGGGACGGACTGTTTTTGCTGGGTCGGTGGAGGTGCTAGCGCGGTAAGGGTTAAACCAAGCATGGAGTTCAATATTGCGCTTATGACATTCTGCGATCGCAAACGCTAAAGGATCATAAAATGGTTCTGGTGCTTTCCCTTGAGTTCCTGTAATCCAAGCACTCCAAGGCTCTAATTGAGATTCATATAAAGCGTCTCCCTCCGGTCGCACCTGGAAAATCAGAGCATTGAAGTTTAACGCTTGTAATTTAGTAATAATTTCGGTAAGTTCTGCTTTTTGTTGAGCAACAGAAAGTCCTGCTTTGGAAGGCCAATCACCATTCCACACAGATACTATCCATGCCCCCCGGAATTCCCGGCTATGATTTACCCTAACACTACCGATAGGTGTGGGCGTTGGAGTTGGAATTGGTGTTGGTGTTGGTGTCGGTGTTGGTGTTGGAGTTGGCGTTGGTGTTGGAGTTGGAGTTGGTGTCGGTATTGGCGTTAATATTGGCGGCTGTACTAGGTAACTAGAGGCAATTTTTTCTGCCTGACCTAAATACACCAAGGCTTGATAAATAATCACTGCCACATCTGCACGAGTAGCTGCGAGATTAGAATTGAGTAATTTAATATTTGGAAAACTAACCACCAATCCAGCGCTGGTGGCAATAGCTACGTGGTTTCTACCATACTCAGGAATCTGAACAGAATCCTGATAAATTTGTGAGAGTTTTGAGAGGAGTTCAGGTTTTATCTTGGTAGCAATTTCTAAGCCTGCTACCAAGGAAACTAAGACTTCTACTCTAGTAATTCGGTTAGCGTAACGGAAAGTTTTATCAGGAAACCCGCTAATAAATGCTTTTTCGTAAGCTGTTTTGATGGCTGCTGCTGCCCAATAATTTGTGGGTACATCAACAAAGGGAACATACTGCCGCTTCTTGGAAACTGTCCCAAATGCTTTGGCGATAATAGCGGCAAATTCAGCACGGGTAAGTGAATTATCAGGGCGATAAGTGCCATTAGGCAACCCACTGACAATACCGCGTTGGGCTAAGGCTGTAATAAATGAACGTGCCCAATGGTTTTGAATATCCGAGAAGGGAGTAGCAATAGATACCATTGTTGATTGCAGCTAGCTGGCCTGATTTGATTTCCTTAGTTAATTTAGCAATTTTGTTGGCGGATCGCTGCTGCAATATCTTGTAAACTTTTTTGGGTATTGGGTGCTGGGGATTAAGCATTCAGAAAACTTTTCTTTAGTCCCCATTCTCCAATCCCTATTGCACACTTAAGGTAGAACGCCCATTCAACGCCAGCATCACGCGTGAAATGCCGCTAAAAATAATGCTGACACCAACTAATGTCCCAATTAGCCAAGGCGCATTGAAGGGCCACTGGAACCAAATCATTGCACCTAACACGAGGGTAATAATGCCATTAGTTAATATCCACGTCCAGTTTTGTTGTGGACGCAACTTAAATGCCAGAATTAACTCGAATGTGCCTTCAGTCAACAAAAATGTGCCAAGTAACAGAGTCAGTGTCAAAACACCCGTATAAGGGTAAACAAACAGCATGATGCCGGTGGCAATATAAAGCCCGCTCAAAAGAAGTTTCCAAAGAAAACCTCCTCGTTCGCGGGTTTGCGTGGCATAAACTAGTTTTGTAAATCCGGCGAAAATCAAAATTGCTGCAATCCAAGTTTCGGCGAATATGGTGGTGAAGTTAGGGGCTGCGATCGCAATAACTCCTAAAATACTCAAGAGAACACCTGTTATCAGTGACCCATTCACATTCTTGTTAATATCTCTAGAAATATCGGTTGTCATAAAAATCATTTTCCTATTCTTAGACTAAACTCTACATTTAGGTTAGGGAATTTCTAAGTAACAGAGTATGAACCCTACGATAGACTCTTCAGTATTAACTTAATTCTAATAGTGACTAAAATCTATCACTCTTGAGACACTAAACAAATCATCTCATGATAAATCTATTGTCTGTAAGTAATCATTATAAGAGTTTTGCAAGACTGCTAAGGCGTTCATAAACAGAGATGAGACGATCTCCTTCAAGTTCAACAGAAGTATTTGGATAATTTTGAATAGCTCCAATTAGTGTAACTTCACCATTTTGTTGAATAGATGTACTTAAAGCGCTTCGCAATGCCTCCTGATTTAGTTCTCCTCCTGGAGGATGAACTACCTCACCAATTTGGTTAACTAAAATTGGCCCAGCCCAACTAGCTAGTAAGCTATTTAAAAAGGCAGCATCAGCTTTTATTGGTGCTTTCAGTGCCTTACGAGCTACTGCGGGATCTTGTTGCGCCGCCTGTAAATAAGCTCTTAATGTTGGAGTAGTTTCGCCAGTTTCTGTAAACTGAGTTAATTCTTCAACCGATATTTGCCCCTGAAAAGTACCATACTTTAAAACAACTTGCTCGGCAGCATTAGCATTAGTAGTTGAAAATAGAACGATAGCGCCTAAGCCTAAAGCTACTGTCTGAGTGAGTAACTTACTAAATTTTTTATTGTTTAAGCGACTGAAAAGTTGAGAAATCTGCATTTTGTTAAACTTGATAATGGTATGGAGCAGATATAGACAAAAAATGCCTATATCGTTAGTATTAAACCTTTTCATTAGGCGAAGCCGCATGAGGTAGTATTGATTTATCTTCGTCTAAAGTTGGTGCAGGTACGCCCAAATGCTTCCTTGCAGTTTCTTCAGCAAGCTTTCGGTCTTGTTCGTTCTCGAACTGATTCTCATCTAACAAATGAGGATTTTTTGCTGCTTCGTCTCGGCTTGGTCGATAACCATTTTTCCACCTGTACTTCCAGTCCATAATTTAAAAGGCAGATATCCTGCAATTTGATTTCCTAGTTCTTTATAGTAGACGCTGAATGGAAAGTGATACTCCTGCTATGGGTTGAAGAGGCTCATTCATAGGGTATAATTTTAACATTTTATGGTAAAAATACTTTACTGCGTAAAATTTAATACTTTAATACGTAAATAACAAGTCATGAGTAGCGATCGCAAAATAACTATTGTCATGACGATCTGCGATCGCTACTGGTGTTACATAAAATTTTACAGTTGCAAGGATTTATTTGATTTTATATTTTCATTCAAAAATAGATATGATAAATATTATTTTAGATATTGCCCAAACACATAATCAGACAATTATGCTTAAAGAACAGATTACACAAGAACTAGAAAAATTACCTGAACCTCTGTTACAGGAAATTTTAGATTTTGTTCAATTCTTACAAGCAAAGTACCAAAAAGATAAAATTTTAGAAATCAGCATTATGAGTGAATCATCACTGCAAAAAGATTGGTTAAAACCAGAGGAAGATACAGCATGGCAGGATTTGTAAAAGGAGATGTTGTTATTGTTCCATTTCCCTTTTCAGACTTAACTCAGACAAAACGCAGACCTGCTTTAGTTATTGCTACACTTCCAGGTAATGACCTGATTCTTTGCCAAATTACTAGTCAATCAGTTAGTGATATCTATGCTATTGAAGTGGACAATAGTGATTTTAACTTTGGGAGTTTAAATCAGCCAAGTAATATTCGACCAAATCGCATTTTTACTGCCGATCAACAAATTATCTTATATCAAGCAGGTCAAATAAAATCTGAAAAATTAACAGAGGTGATTAATAAAATTATTGAAATTATACAGTACTCAAGCCTGTAGTTATATCGATTATTTGATTAAGTTGGACTAGTGTCAGATGGTTCGGTAACTGGCGGTTGCGTCACAGTTATACATGGATTTGGTGCGTCTGATTGTAAAACAACGCCAAAACGGTTGACTTGGGAGGAGTTTAGCAATACTGTTGCTGGCCAAGGTTTTGAATTTCGGGGAACAGGGATAGTTACAACTGGGTTATTAGGATTAGCTGGAGTTTGGGTACTTTTATTGGCACAGACTCGCATAGACACCAAAAAACTGCCAGAAGTAGGATTTGGATTTGATTTTTTCTCAATAACTTCTAAAAAAGTCCCACGGGGGAGTGATTGATTGTTTCCCAAGGAGATGTCATTGTTAGTTTGAATTACCCAACCAGGAGAAAGATTAGCCAGCGATCGCGGTGCGGGTGTTGCTTCGATGGTAGGATTTTGAGTTTGTAATGGATTGGAAAAAATTGGAGAGGTTCCTCGCAGTTGCTTGACGAACAATCCTAAAAAACCTGCTGCTACGACAAATATTAATGGAACTATCCACTGTGGGAGAAATTTAGCAGTTTTGACTGGCTTAATTTCTGGAATTACCTGAGTTACTCGCTTTGATAAAAACTGAGTCGGGAATTCATCTGCTTTTACCTCTTCTAAAAACGTATCTACATCAATTGAAGTGCTTCAGTAAAGTCCCGCTCATATTGCTGTAACTTTTGTCTAAATTCCTGACGAGCAACTGCTAACATCTCATCTTCAATTGCAGTTGCTTCTATTTCGGATATTCCCAAGCGTCTTCTGAGCGCGTCCAAAGTCTTGCGACCCACAAAAGAAACATCGCCACGGCTACTGTATCGCGCCACTTCTTTACGATACTTCTGTTTAGGATCGCCTTGCGGAACTTTTGTAAGTCGAATCTTAAAGCCTTCTCTACTTGTGTAGATTTCTGGCTTTTTACCGCAGCAGGTAGCGGGTTTAACCCAGGCTCATATTCACTCACCCCAATCAGCAATGCTACTTTGGCCATTTGAAATACTCTATCCTGCTACAAATTTCTGTGCTGCCTCTATTTCTGCTTTACGGAAAAGACTAGCGTCTTCTACTTCATCCAGTTCCAGCATCTGTTGCAATAGTCTCTGCGTTTGGTCTTGCAGTTCATCATTATCTAAATCAGGCTATTGCAAGGCGATGGTAATCTGGACGTTGGATGTACTCGTCATTCTCAACCTCTAATTGCGGTTAATGTTTAAATTATCACAACTATCTTCTACAATCCAACTAGTAATAATTCCGGTTTGGATTGTTGTAAATACAAAATTTGCCAATATGCATAGCGTGCTATGAATGAGAAGAGTACTGCAAAGTAAAAATAGATACTCTTGCTTACCACATTTACTTTGTTAATTTAGCAATACCAGAGCGATCGCAATTGCTGCCTAAATTATGATTTCATCATCCTAAAGTTACAGAGGCACTTTGAATTTAGTACAAAATTTATCAAATTTATGTCTAAAGAAATAAGCACAAAATTAACCTGGCTCTACCTAAAAATTCTCTATGCATAGAATAGTCAATTCTCAACAAATATCTCTATAGATATAACTAAAAAACCTACTTTTATTAGAATTACGCCTTTAGGCTCACGCAATTTAAACTAAAAAGGTCAATACTAAAAAATAACATTATTCAGAATTAAATCTGGTTGTAATTAAAAATTGCAGCCTAGACAACAAACAAATAGACAAATAGAGAAAAAAGCACAAACAATGGCAACTTCTACAGACCGCGATCAACAGATTAAAAAACTGCATGAGCTAATCAAAGATATTGATTATGGTATGTTTACCACAGTCGATGATGATGGCAGCTTGCATAGTTACCCTATGTCAAAGAGTGGTGAGATTAACTCTGATAGTATACTCTGGTTTTTTACTTATGCTGGTTCCTATAAGGTGACTGAAATTGAACACCATGAGCAGGTCAATATTAGTTTCTCATCACCCGAACAGCAGCGATACGTTTCTATCTCAGGTACAGCACAACTTGTAAAAGACCGCAACAAGATGCGAGAGCTATGGAAGCCGGAACTTCAAACCTGGTTTCCTAAAGGACTAGACGAACCTGATATTGCTTTGTTGAAGGTGAATATTAACCAGGTTAATTATTGGGATAGTGCATCGAGTTTTAAGCCACAAACAATTAGTTTTTTGACACCATCACGTCTTTAAGTAATTCGTAATACTTCTCTACGAGAGGCTGCACTTCGACTACGCTCTGTTACCACGCCAACGGCTACGCTCAGTACAAGTTCGTAATTCGTAATTAACAATTGAATTACGAATTATTTCAGACTTGTAGACTGATTATTGTAGAGACGGCGATTCATCGCGTCTCTTAACCGAACAGTATTTGAAGTGACTAGCCACCAAAATATCAATCATGGGACGATCACCTCAAGAAAGGCGTAGGCGTAGCCCTTCTCTGCGAGAGGCTGCACTTCGACTACGCTCTGTTACCACGCCAACAGCTGCGCTCAGGAACCACCCGTCGTAGACATCGCTCCATTTGTTTTCATGAAAATATGATGACTAATAAGGAATCGCTTTTGCTTTATAGGATATAGTACAGTTTTAGAGATATGAGCAAAAATGAATGTAGAGACGTAGCACTGCTATGTTTCTACAAGGGTTATGGATAACACATATTTAATTTTACTCATATCTCTTTTATGTAAAATCGTAGTCTTTCTAAACGCACAGGAGCGCAGAGTGTTTTGGAAGCAATGTTGTATTTAGGAAGTATCAGATGTCGCACAAACAATTGATTTATTGCTGGCAAAAATGGTTACTTCCCATCTTGATGTCTGCCACTGTGCAAATAGTGGTTCTAACATTAGGAGTGTTGAGCATTTTAGGAAGCACTGCTCCTACGAGTCATGCTCAAGCTGTTTTTAGCAGTAGGCACATCCAGCAGCAACAGACACCATCAAAATCAACAGTGCTAAATGCTACTGTATATCACAGTCCCGATTGTAACTGTTGTGGCGGGTGGATTGATCACTTAAAGGCACAGGGTTTTAAAATCACAGATTTTTCAACAACTGACATCGAAACAGTCAAACAAAAGTACAACGTGCCGGATAACTTGTCATCTTGCCACACAGCAATTGTTAATGGATATGTAATTGAAGGACACGTCCCAGCCGACGACATCAAACGTCTACTTCGAGAACAGCCAAATGTTGTTGGTTTATCTGTTCCTCAAATGCCTGTAGGCACTCCTGGGATGGAAATGGGGAATCGAAAAGACCCGTTTTCTGTGCTTTCTTTTGATCGCAAGAACTCAGTAGTAGTATTCAATAAGTATCCTGGTGAGTCCTGATTAAAAGGGTCTTTTAACTCGAAACTCACCACTCTTTATTTAGAACCAGTTTTGATCAACTGCGACAAATGACTTAACCATCTCCTTAACCAGAAAGTAGATGGTGTGCTGGCAATATTTTGAGAAAGAAACTCAATGGCATGGTTACAATCTTGCAGACTGGCATCGAGTCCCATTGCATGATAAATTTCACGAGCATTGCAAAAGGCAGCCATCGCTTCTGATTCTCGATTGATTTTTTCTAATACCAAACCCAAATTAAACCAGGCATTTGCTTCCCCATTTAGGTCATTAAGATCCCTTCTAATCTCTAATGATTGCTGATAAAAATCCAACGCCCTTTGGTACTTTCCTAAAGCCTTATAAGCACTGCCCAATCCGCTCAAGGCCATGCTTTCAGCATTGCGTTGGCTTTGCCCGCCGTAGGCATCGCTGATGAATTTTGCCAGCCCTAACCATTGTTGGTAAAATTCAATTGCTAGTTGGTAAGATCCCAATGATTCATAAGTATTGCCCAAACTTCCCAGGCAAATGCATTCCCCAGTCCAATCGCCTGTTTTCTTGGTAATACTCAACCACTGGTGATAGAATTCAATCGCTTGCTCGTACTTACCCAGGTATTCATAAGTATTACCCAAACTTCCCAAGCAAATGCCTTCCCCAGTGCGATCGCCTATTTTCCTGGTAATACTTAACCACTGGTGATAAAATTCAATCGCTCGCTGGTATTTTCCCAGTGATTGGTAAGCGTTACCCAACCCAGATAAAGATTTGGCTTCTTCTAAGCGATCGCCTATTTCTTTAGCTATATCTAACCACTGCTGATAAAACTCAATTGCTAGGTGGTACTCACCTAGTGACTGGTAAGCATTGCCCAAACTTGCCAAAGAAATGACTTCTGCATTGCGATCGCCTGTTTCTCTGGCTTTTTCTAAGCACTGCTCTTCAAACTCAATGGACTCAATATTATTTAGGCCCCCGGATCTTATTACTTCTGTCATTCTCTATAGAAATTTTTGCTCGATAAGCTGTCGATTATACAATTTTCTATGGCTTTAGCACAGGATAAATATAACTTATGTCAAAATTTAGAAATTATTCTTCAATATCAAGCTTTCTTGTATACTTTTAATACACTGCAATCACTATGTATAAAAGGCTTTTATTTATCCTTAGTAACAAGCATACAAATATACCATACTGAAAAACTTAGCTTTCTCAAAAGATACAAGAAAAATCAAATTAATCAGCAGCAGCATAATCTGGTAATACGTTGAGTTCTAAATTAACAGCACTTAAATAATTTTGATCGTTTAAAACTTGTGATGGTAATTTATCTGCATTCACAGCAGCTTTAACCAAATCTTTCGCAAGAATATTTTTATTCAGAGTTTTAAGTACTAGCGCTTCTCCGCTAGGAATACCGTGTTGTTGCAGACCTCCTTGATAAGCAAAAGTAACTAGATTAAAAGGCTGGAGGTAATTCGCAGAAGTCGCGTTAGTGGATAAATTATTAGAGTTAACAGCTATTGTTTCACTGTTGTTAGTAGTAGCTGTTTGAGCGCCAGCGATTCCAGGTACAAGAGTGATAGAAGCAAAAATCAGTGCAGAATTTATTAAGGTAGTAAGTTTCATAAGTTATACTTAGGTAAAATGCAATCGGTGTTCCTTAGTAATAGAGTCCTCTTTATTATTAATCTCAACTTCCTTCAGTCAGGTCATCTGATCGGTTGATCTATGACTCACCCAAAAGGGTGAGCTAATTGAGTGATACAAACAGCAATAGAGACTCAGTTGAGTCTAGACACAACAAGGATTGGTTGAAATTCTCAACTACTTAACTGAGGCAAGTTGAACATTTATGCAATTTTTGAGTTCGCCTGTTGAGTTCCCCTCACAAAGCAGAGATTTCTGCGGCAGGTGACTCAAATACGCTCATTCACCCAAGCCTAATCACAAGTATTTCCCCGAATGTCAGAGAAAAACACTGCGTGCTGCTTTGCTAAAGCGTCTCTACATACCTAAAATTCTCTCTTAGGAGAAAAACTTGACACTTAAGTGATTATTTAGTATAAATGTACTATAGAAGTGCTTGATATTGCATAAAACTTTACCACTCCCGACTACGCCAATAGGAGAGTAGAAAATAAATGAAGCTATCTAAGATAGACTTGAGCAGTTTAGTAGCGATCGCTCATTCTGATGGATATTTGCAGTTGTTGCTCGATCGAGGCAACGAACTAGAGTTTTTAGAAATTCCGGCACCGATACAAGCTTATGAAGGATTGCAAGAACTCAACGAAGCGATTGCCGAAACGACTGCATTACCCTTTGAAGAAGAACCAATCGTCATGCTACCAGTTGTCTCATCAATGGCTATGGCTGTAGGCTACGATCGCAACGAACAGATTTTGCAAGTTGAGTTTCAAAGTGGAGCGGTTTATCAGTACTTAGGCGTAGACGAGGATACTTGGGAAGATTTACATTCCTCGGACTCAATTGGCAGCTTTTTCAATCAAGAGATTAAAGGTAGATATGAGTGCGATCGTCTAGATCATGCAGATTAATGACTAATAACTGCATGTAGGGTTTTCAATAATTCTTGCGTTGTATAAGGTTTAGGTAAAAAGGCTGTATACTCAGCCGTTTTATCGATCGGTACTTCTTCACTTTTTACTAGTCCACTTACAGCAATAATCGGCAAAAGCGGATTTATATCTTGCAATGTGCGAATGGTAATTGCTCCATCCATCTTAGCCACTCAACATAGACTAGTAATGCTTTCTTCAGAGACAATAGAAAAAACCCATATAATATCAACGCAGTTATGACAACCACACTTACCTCTGCTGTTAAACCAAGAGCCGAAGATAGTTTTGCCATTACCTTTGCGCCATTATCTCTGGAAGAAATCTACGCCAAATCTGACGATTCAGCCAATGGTGCTGTGGTTGTGATGAGTGGTATGGTTCGCAATCAAACCGATGGTAAACCTGTGATTGCTCTAGAGTATCAAGCTTATGAACCAATGGCGTTGCGGATATTTTATCAAATTGCTGCTGATATTCGCTTATCTATGCCTGATGTGAATCGAGTCGCGATTTATCATCGTGTTGGACGTTTGCAAGTTGGGGAAATCAGCGTTTTAGTAGCTGTGGGTTCTCCTCATCGAAGTGAGGCGTTTGAAGCTTGCCAATATGCTATTGATACGCTCAAACACAATGCCCCTATATGGAAGAAAGAACATTGGCAAGACGGTTCTAGCACCTGGGTGAGTATTGGTGCGTGTGAAACATCAGGAGAAAATTGTTGATTTGAAGAAGAATTCAGAAATCAGGAGTCAGATTGGAATGGCACTAAGAAAAGCTCTAAGCTATGCGGGATAAGCGCTACAGCTTTTAAAGCTATTGAATTTTGACATCCTCACCGACCTAAAGGCGCTCTTAAGAAGGAGTAATGAGTAATAAGTAATGAGTAATGAGTAATGAGTAAATACTCATTTTTCATCCACTATGAAACTCATTACTTTAAAGCATTGCGTGAAGCCTTAGGATTCAGACCCAAATATGTGGTGAAGGTATTGGTATGGAACAGGCGACTGTCCTTGATGCAACGTTGCGTAGCACTGCCGCCGTAGGCATCGCTCGCTGGTAACATTGAGAGTGCGCTTTGCTCCTGGTGTAACTAACTGCCTAACTTCCCACCTTGTTGCGATCGCTGTGCCTGACAGAGACAGTGGGATCAGATGTACGGGTTGCCGAGTTATTGCTGCCTAATTTTGTCCGAAGTATTGTTATAAAAAACTAGTAGTCTGACGCAGCTCGAGGATAATTTGAACAGCACCAACCACAGCTATAAGCCCAATCAACTCCATACCTGACAAACCCGCGCCAACTACAGCGAGAATCAGAATAACAGTTGCTGCCACAAAGCGATACCCCGCTCGGACTTTGCAGCGTAGTCTGGTGTCAGTGCTCACACCTGTAAGATAGATGATTCCAAGGGTAAAGAAGCACAGCGCCAAGCTAGCGCAAATAAGCCAGCGTTCAGCAGATGCCAGTACCAGACCTGTATCACTTGCTAGAGCGTGCTCCACCCCAACTCCGGTAGCGGCAATACCAATCACCAAAGGTAAGTGCATATAGACCCAAGTCTGATAAGCTCTTATGTGGCGGCAAGCACGAGCAGCCTGGATTGCTGAACCACCAAGGTTGTCAAAATACAGCCACCACAAACTAAAAGCAATAGTCAAGCCAAACACGGCAGTATATGCTGATGAGAAATTCCACTGCTGTTGTGCGACCCCATTAACTACCGCTAAGACTGCCTCGCCTAGCACAATTAAGGTAAATAAGCCAAAACGCTCAGGCAAGTGTGAAGCGTGGGGAGCCAGTTCCACATGCACAGCCTTTCCTGCTGTCAATACTATTCCAAATTCTACTGTCAGCGCTAAGATCCAAAACCCAAATCGCAGTGGTATTGGTACAAATGCCGACACCAGCCAAAGCAATGCCCCTAGTCCAGAACCGCTCACGATTCGGGTTGTTAGTGGTCGTGCTGTAACTATATGCTTTCCAGCACGTAAGAACTCAAGGACAAGCAACACCCGAGCAATAGCGTACGAAAGAGCGAAACCAACTGAACTTTTACCCAACCCGTCGTGTACGTTCACAGCTAGTGCCGCCACTGCAAGCATTTGTAAAGCGGTCAGGAGTCGGTGTCCCAAATCATCAGTATCAAATAGATTGGCGTAGAACGTAGCTCCAATCCAAGACCACCAAATCGGCACAAAGAGCATCAAAAAGCCAAGGAAGCCCGATAGTGATACATCCCGATTCAAATTGTGAGCAAGTTCCGAAATCGCAACTACGAAAAATAGATCAAAAAAGAGTTCCAACCACGTCGCGTGCCGTTCTTCTTCCTTATCTTCACTAATACGTAATTCAGGAGATTTCAACCATTTATTCATCCCACACACTCCTTAATCAACTGTGTATAAATTGAATAGTTGTATCATCAGATGGTATAAATTGGCATTGATGGCATTCAGATGTTTTTTCAACCAAAGATATGGGCAGAATAACCTGAAAACGGGTGTTTCCTGGTTCGGAGAACAAGCGGATCTCGCCTTTATGCTTTTCAACAATTCGGTAACTAATCACTAGACCTAAGCCTGTTCCCTGACCCACCCCCTTGGTGGTAAAGAAAGGCTCGAATATCCGCTCTTGGATCTCTGGCGGAATGGCTGGACCATTGTTGGCAATTTCTACTAGCACACACTTATTTTCTCGTGCTGTGCGAATCCTGATTTGTCCTTGTCCACTCATTGCATCAATCGCATTGTCAATCAAGTTCGTCCATACCTGGTTGAGTTCGCTACCATACACCAAGATTAGTGGTAGGCTCCGGTCATAATCGCGCGTTAGACTAATGCCACCCTTGAGCTTATGACCAAGAATAGTCAGCGTACTTTCAACTCCCTGGTGTATATCCACCTCCTGCATCGGAGCCTGATCCATATAGGAGTACTCTTTAATAGCTTTGACCAGTTCGGAAATGCGCCCCGAACTTTGGTCAATTTCGTCCAACAACTCAATTCCTGTGAGTGTGGCCTCGAGCCAAGCTAGAACTTCAGCGAGTGATCCTGGGGGTAAATGCTCCACAATAGTATCCAGGGATTGAGTATCCAGTCCTCCCCGGACTAAGGAAGAAACAATTTTCCAGCCATCAGGCACGTTGTGTAAATCCAGCCAGGCTGTCACTTCTTGTTCGCGATCGCTCTGCGCAAGTAAATTTTCTAAGTCGCAGGGTGTTTTGGCACGTACAATTACTGAGTGCAACAAGTTGTCAAGAAACAACAGTTGTTCTTTTGTCATCTGCCTGTGATTGAGTTGGAGTCCAAGGTATGGCAATTGTTGAAAGATTTTCTGCAAGTGCTTCCCACCTCGAACAACGGCTGTTGCTGGGTTGTTTAACTCGTGGGCTAGTCCAGCTGCTAAAGTACCCAGTGCAATTAGCTTTTGGTGGTGTTGTGACATAGATTCCAACATTTGCACCCGTTGTGCCGTGATGATTAAAAGGTCACGTGTAATCGACGGACAGGTTGTCAGCATTTCCCAGAAAGTATCTGTGTGCCATTTCAACATATAACTCGGTTTCACGGCACGCACGTTGAGAAGATAGTGAGGAACATCTAATAAAATCAACTCATGACCTGTATATGTTCCAGCACCAAAACTCATGACGTGTTTTTCTGCATTGCCGACCTTTTTAGTAAACTCAATTTCGCCTTCGATCAGTACATAGAAATAGTCTAGTGGTTCTCCCTCAATGGCTATGTATTCTCCCGAAACCAGACATAGTTCGCAGCCGTGTTCAGATAACCATTGCAATTGCTCATCTGTCAATTGTGCAAAAAGTGACACTTGACGCAAAGCATCTAACATAATTACACCTTACTGAGATATTGATGGATGAACTGAATAGCGATCGCACCCTCTCCGACGCCAGAAGCAACTCGCTTCACAGACCCATTACGCACATCTCCAGCTACAAATATGCCTGGTACACTCGATTCCAGCAGAAAGGGTTGGCGATCCAGTTTCCATGCCTTTGAACATCGTTTATCGGGTATCAAGCTTGGCCCAGTTAAGATAAACCCTTGTTCGTCTCTGTCCACAATTCCAGCCAGCCAATCAGTGTGTGGGTTGGCGCCAATTAAAATGAACAGCAACTTTGTGGGAATAGTTTCCTTTTCGTGGGTTTTAGTGTCAGCGATCGTAATTGCTTCTAGGTTAGTCTGGCCATGAACCTCGACAATGTGAGAGTGAAACCGTACCGTGATATTGTCTGTTGCTAAGATTTGGTCTATCAAGTACTTTGACATACTTGTAGCCAGTGAGTTGCCGCGTACCAATATAGTCACACGGCGAGCATACTTAGAAATGTACACCGCAGCCTGCCCGGCTGAGTTAGCTCCGCCAACTACATAAACATCTTCATTTTGGCAGGAGAGTGCTTCGGTCATTGCCGCACCGTAGTATACACCGGCCCCAGTCACATTCTCAATCCCAGGCACATTAAGCTTACGATATGAAACACCTGTCGCAATCAGCAATGCGTAACAGCTTAATTCTGTCCCATCTTTCAGCTTAATGATGCGATAACAATCTTGCAAGCGAATGTCAATTACCTCTTGAGGCGAGAGAATCTCTACTCCGAATCGTTTAGCTTGAGTAACGGCGCGGCGAGCTAATTCCGATCCAGGAATTCCTTGGGGAAAGCCTAAATAGTTCTCGATCCGGGAACTCGTCCCTGCTTGACCCCCTGGAGCTTCTTTTTCAATCAATACTGTGCGTAGACCTTCAGAAGCTCCATAGACTGCTGCTGCTAAACCAGCTGGTCCAGCCCCCACGATCGCCAAATCGTAAAAGGGCATTTGGGCCTGCATCTTCAACCCGATTTTTTCAGCAATTTCGGCGTGCGTTGGCTGTATGAGATACGAACCGTCAGGGCAAACTACTAGTGGCAAATGCGCGGTATTACATTGAGCATATCTAACCCACTCACGCGCTTCTTCTTCTACCTCAATGTCCAACCACTGATAAGGCATATAGTTGCGGGCCAAGAAGTCCTTAATGTGATGACTCTTGGGCGACCAACGAGAGCCAATAACGCGGATACCTTCAAAGGGTGGGCGGTATGACGAAATCCAATCGTCTAATAAATCGCTCAGAGCTGGATACAGAAGGTCTTGTGGCGGCTCCCAAGGTTTGAGAAGATAGTAATCAATCTTTGCTGTATTTATCGCAGAGATAGCAGCATCGGTGTCTGCATAAGCTGTTAGTAAAACTCGTTTTGCAGACGGGAAAATTTGCATAGCCTGTTCCAGGAACTGCACGCCCGACATTTGTGGCATCCGCTGGTCTACTACACAGAGCGCAACTGTTTCGTTACGTAATTTTACCTGTTGCAATACTCTTAAAGCATTTGCACCTGAGTTGGCTCGTAGTACCCGAAAGCGATCGCCATACTCATGTCGGAGATCTCGCTCTATGACTCGTAGAACTCCGGGGTCATCGTCAACAGTAAGTAGTACAGGATTAACCAAAATAGCTCCTTTCTGGGGATGATATTTGTAATTATTTGCCTCATCCTAAGCCTTGAGTGTCTTATGACTATATTTAGAACTATTGACTGACACTTTTGTTAGGGTTCAGGCTTTAAAATCGGTTGTTATATAACAACAATACAGCCAAGAGTCCTGAGTAGCTTTTGATGGAAAATATCTTTGCCACAAGGGAAGATAGTCTAAGTTTTACCCCTTCCAATAGATTTTTTCTCAAATGCAAAGCCAACTCTGTACAAGGTTTTGAGATGAATTCTACTAAACAGATTTAGTATTTTTATACAGAATTTAGTTGCAGTTGTGTCAAAGACAAAGCATAGTCCCAATACTCTTTGAATAAGTAAGGGAGGCTAGGAGTGCAGGGAGAAAAACTTCCCCAGACCCCCCGCTCCCCCTGCTCCCTTTACTCATTTTAACAAATAACTTTCCTTAACCGAACTGTATTGAGCCTAGTCCTAATAGCTTTGGATAAACTCTACTCTCTTTGTTGAAACTGTGTATTTGCTATCCAATTTTTAGGACTACTAAAACGTCTTTCAACGCAATCTACACACTAGCCATCTCAGCAGTTTCATACTGATCCAAAACAGTTACGCTGTCGCAAAATGCACTCATCATCAGGAATTGTTTCACGTTCTCTGGTGCCCCAACTATATAGAGTTCAACATGAGAACCCAGTTTTTGCTTAGTTAAAATCAGAGACCTCAGACCAGCAGTAGTAATACATTCTAATTCTTGTAGCAGTAAGACTAGACGATTGATTGGCTGTTCTGTAGCTTTGGCGATCGCTTCCTGAAAATGTACCACACCATTGGCATCCAATAACCCAGTTAAGGAGATTTTAGCAGTACCATTACTCACTTCTAACAGCGTTGCGTCGAAAGATACTTGAGTCGGGAGAAGCCTGACTCTAACTTTGAGATCGTCTTGAGTAATCGGCAGTTTTACCGTCAGGTTTGCAGCATCAAAATCGGCATACCTTTGCCCATTGATCCATACATCGCCAATCCGTACACTGCCTGGTGGTAAGATATCTGGTGCAACTCGCAGAATGTTGTCCTTAAAGCCACCCGGCTTTGGTTTGAAGTACAAATCCATTGGCTGTTTATTAATCAGCAAATTTGTATAAACGCAAGCTAAGTAGGCCAACTCAAACGAGTGATAACCGCTCATTGAGTGGCTCCCCTTGCCTCGTTCCGTTCCTAACAAGTAGGGAATCCCATTGGACAGAACATTGAAGTAGATACCCCCAGCTACGTAATCGAGGAACCAAGCATTATAGAAAGCTGCCGCTTCACGGGCTTGGCGTTGATACTCAGGTTTATCAAGTGAGCCATTTAAGATCAGGTAGGCTAAGATAGCTTGTTCCTGTTGCCACCAAGCTTTCCGATTATGCCAGACAAAGCGGTGTACCTCTTGCCCTGGTTTTAAGGTGCGTTCCACGACATCGTACCACCCACCACGCTGTTGGTCGCTACCGACTGCTGGCATGATTTCTGCAATCTTTTCTGCCAGAGCCACATAGTTTTCTTTTGGTTTCAGGTGGTTCATCCGCATTAAGTTCCAAGCAATTTTCAGGTTATGACCTACAACTGCTCGATTCTGCTGCCATCCCCAAGTTGTATCGTGAGTCCAGTCCTCATAAAAACGTTCTTGGACAAATGGGCTATGGTCATAATCTGGGAACCGCTTTTCAATGGTGTCGAAGGTGTACTCCAAGAAATTTGCGTATTCTTCTTTGCCAGTCGCTAGCCAAAGATTGATCAAATAAGCCGGAGCATGATCACCTACCGAGTTCCAGTTCTTCTTGGCCCGATTGTGGCCTAGAGTCTGAGCGTGGGGGCTGAGAGTAATCGGATCGATGTGAGAGAAAAATCCTCCTTTCTCTGTCTTGTCCAAGAAATACTTGTCAAACAGATTAATCGTCAACTCGATATCTTTGATGATGCGGGGATCGCCTGTTATCCGATAGGTTTGGGTGGGGCCAGCTAGGGCATAAATTTGCTCGTAAGCTGGAATAGCGTCATAATCATCCCCAAATTCTGAGGAGAATATTTTCTGTTCGCTACCACCTGGGTTCACATCAACAGCATGGTACCAATAGCAAATTCCTTCGCCTTCATCTAGAAAACGCATGTGTTGGCGCAGATATTCAGTACCTTTTTCCGCAGCTTCAAGATAGCGATCGTCCCCAGTCATCATGTAGGCTGTAGCAAAACCGTAAACTAGGCGAGAAATGGTGTCAGTTTCCTGACGATTACTATCTTCTTTGGAACCAACTAAACCGATACCTGTGCGATATTTTCGATAATCAATTTCGCCATCTTCAAACTGAGCTTTGAGGTAAAAATCGCCAAGGCTTCGTATCTGCTTGACCCACCAATCTGGTCTTTCAAAAAGATACTCATTTTCTGTTCTACCCAGAAAAACTATGTGTTTAGCTTCAAATTTATGTTCACCTGCTTCAGGATAAAAAATGCCATAGGCGAAAAGATAGCAATTTGGAACGAGCATTGAACTTATTTGGCTAGTGCAATCAAAGAAAGGCTCATCTAAATTGCGTACTAGTTCAGCATAGGTCATTGATGTCAATGCTACTTTAAATTTCCTGCCATCTGAGGTTTTAAGTTCAAAAGTACCAAAATCTCCTTTACCTGAATCAAAACCGATAACATACCCAGCAATCAAATCCGAAAACGAAAAGCCTATGTTAGTCATTGAATTCACTCCGAATTGGAAATTCATTAACTGGAAACCATTTAGAAATCAAAACAACAACGCTACGCTCTTTAACACGATAGACGTTACTTGAAACTATAGTTTCTTCCCCTGGCTCTGCAATATCCATTGGCGAAGGAAGAGCAGTATCTACGACTCTGCACCATCTTCTTCCTTTCATAGAAGGAATTTCAAAGTCGAGATCCTCCCAATACATGTTGAGCATGATATGAATATCTGCTTCTCCTTCAAAGCCGCCAACAGTCAATGCGAGAACTCTAGCATGAGAGTCTTGCCAACCTGGTTCAAACAACTTACAACCATGCCAAGAAATGTCTGCCAACCCACGTTCGTTAACTTCACCAGTGAAAAAATAACTCCGACGTAAGGCAGAATGGCAGTAGGATTTGCGTAAATTAATCATCCCTTTGAAGAACCTGAAAATATCAGCGTTCTTCTCGGCAAGGTTCCAATCTAACCAACTAATTTCGTTATCTTGGCAGTAAGCGTTATTGTTACCTTTTTGGGTACGTCTAACTTCATCACCAGCCACAAGCATGGGTACACCTAGAGAGAGCATGAGAATGGCTGCAAAATTCTTAATCTGTCGCCGACGTAATGCATCAATTTCTGGATTGTCAGTTTCTCCTTCAACCCCACAATTCCAACTCAAATTGTCATTGACACCATCCCGATTGTTTTCACCATTGGCTTCATTGTGCTTGTGGTTGTACGAAACTAAATCATTGAGGGTGAACCCATCATGACAAGTAATAAAGTTGATGCTGTTAATGGGTAAATGTCTGCTTGATTGATATAAGTCAGCACTTCCAGCTAGTCGCCAAGCAACTGCTCCAACCATTCCAGGATCTCCTTTGACAAAGCGCCGGATATCATCTCGAAAACGTCCGTTCCATTCTGCCCAACGATATCCAGGGAAATCGCCAATTTGATAAAGCCCACCGGCATCCCAAGCCTCGGCAATGATTTTGGTGTCAGCTAGTGTTTCTGATGTTTCAATGTGCCAAATCACTGGCGGATGGATCATTGGTACTCCGTCTTGGCTACGAGATAGGATGGAGGCTTCATCAAAGCGGAAACCATCAACATGCATCTCTTTCACCCAAAATTCCAGGCAATCTACAATTAACTTTTCTACTATGGGATGGTTGCAATTAACAGTATTGCCACACCCGGAGTAGTCCATGTAGTACTGCTTATCCCCATGCACTAGGTGATAAAAGATATCATTAAAAAGTCCTTTGAAACTGATGGTTGGGCCTTCATGGTTGCCTTCGTCGGTGTGGTTAAAGACTACATCTAGAATGACTTCAATTCCTTCTTTGTGTAAAGCCTTAACCAAATCTCGAAACTCTCTGATATGATTTCCAACATCAGGAAAAGCACAATATGAAGCTTCTGGAGCAAAGTAACTGTGGGGGTTATATCCCCAGTAGTCTTTTAGTTCCTTACCGTTGACTTCTCGAAGAATGTTCTTTTCGTCAAAGTCAAATATTGGCAGGAGTTCAACCGCTGTAATTCCTAACTCTTTGAGGTAAGGGATTTTCTCTATGATCCCAGAAAAAGTGCCGGGGTGTTTGCAGCCGGAAGATGATGATTTGGTAAATCCGCCAACATGTACCTCATAAATGATGGTGTCACTCATTGAGCGATTGAGCGGGCGATCGCCTTCCCAGTCATAATCAGATATATCAATAACTACACTACGCATAGATGTAGTCACGTTATCTTTTGTCCCTAAAGCATCGTTGCGCTGCCAAAGAGTGTTGGTGTTTCCTCTAGCATAAGGGTCAAGTAGTACCTTATTCTTATTAAAGCGGTGTCCTGCTCGGTGTAAATCAGGATTACCATTAACTCGATAAGCATAGTGAGCGCCCGCTTTTAACCCTCTAACATAGATATGCCAAAAGTGGAAGGTTTTATTAATCTTTGGGTTTAACTGAATAATTTTTGTTGGCTGCGGAGCATCATCCCGATCAAACAATAAGAGTTCCACAGAGGTAGCATGTTCTGAAAAGAGGGAAAAGTTTACTCCATCTTTGTCTGGTACTGCACCGAAAGGATGTGAACATCCCGATTCTAACTGGTAATCAGGTATTGCTAGTTCAACCTGATATCTATCTGTAGTTAAAGTCATTTGTCTTTCTGTCCTGACAGTATTTTACTGATGAGTCATTTAGCACTATTTTAGCCACTAAAAAATTCTTTATTGTGTTTTGCAATGATGTGTTTAGCAATTTATTAATGGCTATTTTTATGTTAAATAACTCATGAAATTTTCATTACAATATTGCCTTCAAACATGCTTGTAGCTTGTATTATCTACTCTTCCATCTTTTTCTTGATTAGGTTTAAGTAATTGTTGAGTAAACTTGGCGAAAAAATAAGTCACCAATCTAACTATTCTGGAAATTTAATTGCCTATTAATTGCTTTACAAGAGTTAATATTAATGAGTGTATAGTATAGTTTCAAGGGTTAAATTTTGGGGATATGTTTGTATTTTTTAGATAATAAATAAGTAGGTAAAGACTAGCATTTTCAAATATTAAATATGGCAAGGCTACGGTGTACACACAAGTAGAAAAAGCTTGATTTTCCATTATTGAGTCATATCATGTCCGCTTGATTGCTTATTAAACCCGAAGAACCCCACCCCCGCCAAAGCTACGCTTTGTCTCCCCTCCCCGCTTGCGGGGAGGGGATTAAGGGGAGCCAGCGCGGTCTTGGGGGTTTCCCCCATGAGCGACTGGCGTGTGGGGTGCAATGACTGTGGTTAGCATAACTAATTATGCGGACATGATATCAGAGACTCAATGAATGCATTCCCAGGCGGAGCCTGGGAACGAGGAAAGTCAAAGTTTTTAGGACTTGTGTATACACCGTAGCCTTTGCAAGGAGAGGGTGGGGGAGGGGTATACTTCATTTACTTGCAAAGTGCTGTATCTGAACTGCATTGAGTGATATAATGTCCGCCAAATTACCCATAATAAAATAACTCAACCCCCTCCCCGCAGGCGGGGAGGGGAGACAAAGCGCAGCTTTGGCGAGGTGGGGTTCTTCGGGTTTAATAAGCAATCAAGCGGACATGATATTACAACGAAGTTTTATTCTGACAAAACCTGTTCTGCACATTGCTGGATTAATTTGGCGATTAAACCTGTCCAACCAGTTTGATGACTAGCACCAATACCAGCGCCATTATCTCCATGAAAGTATTCATTGAACAGAATCAGGTCACGCCAATTTGGGTCAGTTTGAAATTTATCTGTTCCACCATAAAAAGGTCGTTTACCAGAAGCATCTGTGAGAAAAATTTGGATTAGTCTTTGAGCTAATTCAATTGATACTTCCTTGAGCGTCATCATTTGACCTGAACTGGTGGGACACTCAACTTTGAAATCGTCTCCAAAGTAGCGATAGAACTTTTGTAGTGATTCTAGGAGTAGATAATTAATGGGAAACCAAATTGGCCCACGCCAGTTGGAATTACCGCCAAACATCCCTGTACTAGACTCAGCAGGTTCATAATCAACTCGATACTCCCGGCCATCTACTGTTAAAACGTAAGGATCGGATGCATGAACTTTAGAAACAGAGCGAATACCATAAGGTCCGAAAAATTCTGTTGCATCTAACATTTTTTCTAGGATGCGACGGAGTTTATCTGGATAGGCGATCGCTAGCAGTCGGCGCTCACCGATACCTTCTTTCTGCATACAAGCAATATTTCGGGTCAGATCGGGGCGATTTTTCAGAAACCATTGCGTCCGCTCTCTAAAGCCTGGGAGCTGATCTAAGGTTTCTGATTCTAAAATGCTCACGGCACATAATGGAATTAGCCCCACCAGCGATCGCACTTTCATCGGGAATTGATGACTATCTGGTAAATGTAGAGCATCGTAGTAAAAACCATCAGTTTCATCCCATAGCGCTATTTCGGCATCACCAACGCCGTTCATCGCATCAGCAATGTACAAGAAATGCTCGAAAAACTTGCTGGCGATATCTTCATAGGCAGAATTTTCTTTTGCTAATTCTAAGGCGATCGTTAGCATATTCAGAGAATACATCGCCATCCAACTTGTACCATCTGCTTGTTGCAGATATCCACCAGTTGGTAGTTGAACACTGCGATCAAAGACACCAATATTATCCATGCCTAGAAAGCCACCCTGAAAGATATTCTTACCCTCAAAATCTTTCCGGTTAACCCACCAAGTAAAGTTCAGCAGTAATTTTTGAAAGACGCTCTCCAGAAATTTTTTATCTGCACGACCATAGATTTTTTGCTCAATCTGATAAACTTGCCATGCTGCCCAGGCATGAACGGGCGGATTGACATCACCAAAAGCCCATTCATAAGCCGGTAGCTGGCCGTTAGGATGCATATACCACTCTCGTGTCAAGCGACTCAGTTGCAGCTTGGCAAAGTCGGGATCAATCATCGAGAGCGGAATTACATGAAAAGCTAAATCCCAAGCCGCAAACCAAGGATATTCCCATTTGTCGGGCATGGAAAGTACATCGTCGTTAAATACATGAAACCATTCATGGTTTCTGCCATTGAGCCGTGATGCTGGCGGCGTCGGCCCAGCTGGATCGCCTTTTAGCCATTGGTCGGCTACATAGTAGTAAAATTGTTTGCTCCATAACATTCCAGCAAATGCTTGCCGCTGCACATTCCGCCTGTCTTCTAACATCGGCAACGGACAAATTCGCTGATAAAATTCATCTGCCTCGCGCTGGCGCTCTTGCCAAACTGTATCAAATTCCGTACCGAATGGTGCAATTAAATTTTGCGCGTCACTTAATCGTAATCGCACTGTCTTGGTTTCGCCTGCACCAATTTCTAATTGGTAACGAGCTGCAAATTTAGTGCCGATCCGATTGGGATTGACCCCTGTTTTTTCCTCATTCACTACATAATTATTTATTCCATCTTTAACGTATGGCGAAGCATTGTTGACCCCAAACAATCTTTGATTATTAGTCTCATTTTCTGTAAATAGTAGTTCTGGAGTTTCATTACAGTACAGCCATCGAGTTTCTAAAGAGGGGTGATAAGCTTCGATGGTGCTGAGGTCAGAGTTAGATTGGCTAATTTTTAACCACGGCTTTTCTTGTTGATTACCAGTCCAAGACCAGGTGTTGCGAAACCAAAGCGTTGGTAATAAATGCAACGTTTTTGCTTCCGGTCCTCGGTTAATCACAGTGATTTGAATCAAAATGTCGTCGGGTGAAGCCTTGGCGTATTCAACAAATACATCAAAATAACGGTCTTGGTCAAATATACCTGTGTTGATTAATTCAAACTCCGAGTTTTGGCGACCTCTGCACCGATTTTCTTCTACGAGCTGACTGTATGGGAAAGCTGCTTGGGGATATTTATAAAGATATTTCATATAGGAATGAGTCGGGGTATTATCCAGATAGAAGTAGTATTCTTTAACATCTTCCCCGTGATTCCCCTGATTTCCTGTGAGACCGAAAAGCCTCTCTTTGAGAATTTCATCCTCACCATTCCAGAGAGCGATCGCAAAACATAGTCGCTGATGATTATCGGAAATTCCCGCAATTCCATCTTCTCCCCAGCGATAGGCGCGGGAGCGGGCATGGTCGTGGGGAAAGAATTCCCAGGCGGTACCATTAGGGCTATAGTCTTCGCGCACTGTTCCCCACTGCCGTTCACTCAGGTAAGAACCCCATCGTTTCCAATAAGCGGTGCGATCGCGATCTGCTGCTAATCTTGCTTCTTCTTGAGTCATAGGGATTTTGGATTTTGGATTAAAAATCTTTAGCACAAGGTTGTTTTGAATGTCTTAAATAATACTTTTTCTCTGACTGCAAAACTTAAAACTCAAAATTTTCTGTGGTAGGTTGTGTTGCTATCTAGTCGCTAAGAACTTCCGCCACCGTCCAGGCTTGAGCAATACAACCTCGTGGAGTGAGTGGCTCATCGCCATCAAAAATTTCGCTGAGACTACTTACGCCGCGATCGCATAGATGATTAGCCATTGGCTCAAGTAGACTCCGAGCTTGGGCTGGATCATTGAAAACACGTAGGTGGGCTAAAACAAATTGCCCAATCAGCCAGCCCCAAATCGTTCCCTGGTGATAAACACTATCTCGCTGAAGCTGATCTCCACCATAGTAACCTTGATATTGTAGGTGATTGGGGTCAAGACTGCGTATACCGTGGGAGGTAATACCAATTCGTAATTCGTAATTCGTAATTCATGGGGAAGGGGAAAGGAAAAAGGTTTTTTATCCCTTACCCTTTTCCCTTTAACCTTTACCCAACCTCCACCTAACATTTTTGGGTTGACAGACTACTAGTGTTCTAGCTTACCTATTGCTCATGATAGTTCCGGCTCAATCCTCCATCTACATAGAAGGTTGCGCCTGTGATGTAATCAGCATCGGCTGAGGCTAAGAAGCTAACTATAGGTGCGATATCTTCTGGCTTACCTAAGCGACCCAAGGGAATGTTTTTTAACAGTGCTGCTAATTTTTCGGGGTCATTTAACAGCTTACTATTGATTGGTGTCTCAATTGCTCCAGGAGCCACGTTGTTAATTGTAATTCCCAAAGGCCCAAGCTCAACGGCTAGGTTACGCATCATCATTTTTACGCCACCTTTACTGGCACAATAGCCGGTGAAGTGGGGAAATGCTATTTCCTCATGAGTGGAGCTAATATTAATGATTTTGCCAGTTCGCTTGGTTTCTATGAAGTGCTGCACTATCGCTTGAGTGGCAAAAAATGTACCTTTGAGGTTGAGATCGATGACTGCATCATAGTCGGCTTCGGTGATGTTCCAGAAATCAGCATTTCTACCATCAATACCAGCATTGTTCACAAGAATGTCTAACTTGCCAAAGTATTGAATACCCTGGTCTATAAGTTGACGAATATCACTAATTACACTTAAATCAGCTTTAACAGTTAAACCTTTGCTACCAGCTGCTTCTACCTTCGACAGAGTTTCTTGAGCGCCTTCAGGATGAGAGCGGTAATCAATCACAACATCTGCACCTTGTTCAGCGAGATGTACAGCAATAGCTTGACCAATTCCTCCGCTACTACCTGTTACTAAAGCTACCTTACCTTCTAGTTTCTTCATTGACTTTCTCCTTTTAGAGTATTTTGATGTTTTCTAAGGTTGATAAATGACTTTCAACTAAAAGAATATTTGTCAGAATTCAAAAGTCAAAATAGTTTAAGAATCAGGAAAATATTTGCTGAATGAATCTATCAATCTGACTAGATTCTTTACAAATTTTGACTTTTGACTACTAAATTCTTCTATATCCCTGTTTTGTCACTCGAAGGAGAAAAAATACCTCCCTTTAGTGAGCCTCAGATATAGTGAGGAATTGTGCGATCGCGCTAGCTGCTTTGCAGCATCGTATAATTGTGACTTATTTGTTACGAAAGTAGAAACCAATCAAGCTTATAGATTATTCTCTGTTGAAAGTAATAGAAGAGGGATATCTGCCAGATTTTTTGCTAGTCAAGCTTTGATACCAAGTTTGTTGTTTCTAGGTTAAATTTACCCATGCTTTGGTAGATGTGGTACTTTAACATTTTTAAAAATACAACGATAGTTGGGAACATGAAAAAGTTTCCCTGTCAGGACTTCGCGTTCACCCATAGCTATTAGGTCAAAAATTTTTACGGCAACTAATGCTCCTAATGGAGATGCAATACAATAAAGCCATTGGTTTTGCCAAGACCATGCTAATAAAGCAGGGCCAATGCTGCGTGCTGTATTCAAACTAGTACCAGAAATGGGCGCTCCCAGCCACACCATAGTTGCCACTAGAAGCCATACCATTAAAGGTGTCCAGCGCAATAAATGATGATGACTCAAGAAGATAAAGATAGACAGAACTAACAGAAATGTCATGAAAACTTCAGCTAGAAATACATACCACAATGGATAACCTATTCCAGGTGAAGTGATACAATAATTGACGCTGACCAGATAATTTTTCCACAAAGCTAATGCTAAAGATGTGCCCAGAATAGCGCCAATAAATTGACCAAAAATATATCCAATTAAGTCATGTTTATGCATTTTGCCTTGCAACCAGAACGCTAATGATAAACATGGGTTGAGGTGCGCCCCACTAAGTTTACCTAAAGGTGAAATACTAAATAATGCACCACTTCCAGCAAAGATCACACCATTAATTAATAAACGAGGACTCACTGCCGGGATGAGATGCTCCATAGGTAAGCCTTTGCCAAAATTGAAGGTGATGATACTGAATCCAATCAAGAGATTAAAAGCAGTTCCCACCAACTCTGCACCATATTCAGACCAGTTAAGGGTTTTCCAATTTTTGAAAGCATTCATGAGTTTATTTCTGCTTTTTAGACTAGAAGAATATATCAACCACCAATTAAATGATTAGAAAATAGTGCAGAGGTTCTTATCATAATGCCAATTTGGTTTTTATGAAAAAGTTAAGTAACACAGGAGCATCCCAGTTTTTTGCAGTAATCCGAAGTAACCGCTATACTTCCTACACTCTAATGCTAATCTTGCCAAAGTACTTGCCTTGATTCATGTAATCAAACGCTTCTTGGGCTTGCTCAAACTCAAAGACACTATCGACGATAGGACGGAGTTTAGCGATGCTAATAGCACGGTTCATAGCTTCAAAAGATTCACGATGTCCAGGAGTCAAAATGCCACGTAATCGGATGCGGCCGAGAATGAATTGTAATGCATTAATTCCGGCATCTGAAACCGCTTGTGCTCCTACCATGAGAATCGTTCCACCTAAACGTACCACTTGCATTGACTTAGCCAAGGAAGCACCACCACTCATTTCAACTACGTAATCAACACCACGTCCTTGAGTTAACTGCAATACCTGCTCCTCCCAATCAGGGGTTTGTTTGTAGTTGATGACATCTGATGCGCCCAACTCCTTGACACGTGACAGTTTGGCGTCACTACTGGAGGTGATAATGACTCTTGCACCCGCAAAATGGGCAAATTGCAAAGCAAACAGTGAAACAGCAGATGTGCCTTGTAAAAGAACTGTATCACCAGCTTGTAGTCCCCCTTCTGTCAAGAGTGAGTGCCACGCGGTGAGAGCAGCAGAGGGTAGCGTAGCAGCTTCTTCGTCGGTGAGGTGTTCTGGTACTTGCACTAGTGATTCTTCATCTAAAACAGCATATTCTGCCAACAAGCCCGGTAATATCGAACCAAGGGTAAACTTGGTCATCCACTCGCTTAGTTCTCCAGAAACCCATTTTTGGACAAAGTTTCCACAGACGCGATCGCCTAGTTTTACCCGTGTCACACCATCGCCCAAGGCTACGACTTCTCCCACTCCATCGCTTAGAGGAATTAATGGCAAACTTAAAGCGAACGGATATACACCTTTGGCAATCATCCGATCTCGGTCATTGATAGAAACTGCCTTTACTTTGATTAGGACTTGTCTACAACCGGGGCTTGGTTGTGGTAATTCAGTCCGCTTAAATTGATTCACTCCAGCGACATTTTGAACTTCATATGCTTTCATTTTCAACTTGCTCCTTTTTGTGTGTCAGAAATTTTCTTCGTAGTTCAAAAAAATACATTGCAACCTGACAAACAGCTTGTTTAAGGCTGAATACTGACTGCTAACTGCTATAAGCTTCCACCAAGAACTTCCTTTATGCTGTTATTACCTAAAAAGAAGCGCTCATCCTCACTGGCAAACTCTTCTTTTTTGTTGGAAGTTGTCACATAAACCATCGCAATGCTCAGACTGCTCCCTTCAAACATTGGTAGATGAGGATAAATATTTTCAGGTCTACAATCCTTAATGATTGGGCGTTTCTAAGTTAAGATCCGTTTGCCATGACTATGCGTTCAGTCTACAAGTTATGAAACATAGTTACAAGGGACAATTTTTTGGGACAAGGTTGTATTTTGTGGTGCTATTCCAGAAGTATAAAACTTTGGATATTTGATAAGCGATCGCGCCAGTGGTTCTAGTAGTCTGGCAAGTTCACTTGGCGGGGTAAAGGGTAAAGGGGAAGGGGGAAAGGGTTTAAATCCCTTACCCTTTTCCCAGTCCTCACAAGCACATTTTTGGGTTGGCAGACTACTAGTGTGATTGTTCTATAGGTAAGCGAACCTGAAAACAAGTACATCCAGGTTGGGAAATGAAGCTGATGTCACCTTGATGGTGTGTAACAACAATGCGGTAGGCGATATGCAGACCCAAACCTGTGCCTTCTCCTACTCCCTTAGTTGTGAAAAATGGCTCGAAAATGCGTGAATGAATCTCAGGCGGAATTCCGGCTCCATTGTCGGTAATCTCCACTAGCAAGCTGTCATTTTCTCTTGATGTGCGTATCCAAATCTGCCCATTTCCTTGGATCGCATTGATGGCATTGTCAATTAGGTTAGTCCATACTTGGTTGAGTTGACTGCCATAAGCATAGATCCTGGGCAAGCTTAGATCGTACTGGCGGGTTACAACCACGCTTCTTTTAAGCTTGTAACCGAGAATTGCCAGCGTACTTTGCAGCCCCTCATGCACATCCACTTGCTGTAGTGGAGCCTGATCCATATACGAGTAATCCTTAACCGCCTTGATTAGCTTAGAAATGCGTGTCGTGCTTTGCTCGATTTCGTTTAAAAGTTCAACTCCTGTTAGTGTTGCCTCAAGCCATTTCAGGGCATCGCTTAACAAGTCGGCAGTTACATGTTCTACAAAAGTGTCTAGCCATTCAGTGTTTAGCCCAGCTTGTACTAGGGCTGGAGTGAGTTTCCATACATCATCTACGCTGTGCGTCTTTAGCCAGTCTGCAACCTCGTTTTCTAGGTCGCTCTGTGTTAGTGAATCAATGTAAGGCGCTGGTGTGGCACGCTTGATCGTGTGGTGCTGTAAGTTCACAATATACGCCATTTGCTCTTTAGTTATCGGCTGTTGACTGAGCTTGAGTGCGAATGATGACAACCTTTCAAGGGTTTCTTGTAATTGCTCGGCAGCTCGACAACTAGCAGCAGCAGGATTATTCATTTCATGGGCAAGACCAGCCGCCAACGTGCCAAGTGCAACAAGTTTTTCACGTTGTTGTGAGGTTGACTCTAGGACTTGCATTCGTTCCCCCATGATGTTCAGAAGATTACGGGTAATCGAAGGAAGATTGGTAAGCATTTCCCAAAAAGCGTCTTTGTTCAATCGGAAGAGATGGCTTTCCTGCAAAGCACAAGCACTAGCAAGGTAAGGCTTGTTTGTAAACAAAGGAACCTCACCAAAGGGGGTTCCAGGTTCGTAAGTAGCCAAATACATCTCGTGACCGCCGAAATTTTTCGTGATCCGAAGCTTGCCTTCTAAAAGGACGTAAAAATAATCAGCACGCTCTCCTTCTTTTGGGAATTTCTTACCTGGTTCTAGCCATAGGTCGCTACCGTGTTCTGCTAACCAGTGGAGATCCTGATCATTTAACTGCGCAAAGAGGGACACCTGGCGTAAACTTTGTAAGTCTATCATGCTTAAATCTTGCTAAAATAGATTAGGACTTACGCAAAAAACCTCTCTAACTCTTATTCCTCTGTGTTATCTGCGTTCTCTGTGGTTTGATTTTCCGTGACCTGTGCGTAAGTCCTGTAGATAAATGGAACCGCCATTGCGCCCTCACCCACCGCTACAACGACACTCTTTCAAGACATTAAAAGCGGATACAAATTTTGCCGAAGTGTGCACCTTTTTCCATATACTCAAATGCTTCAGGTGTCTCATCAAAGGAAAATACTCGATCTACTATCGGTCGTAACTGATGCTGTGCGATCGCCCGATTCATATCCTCGAACATATCACGATGACCGACGTGTATTCCCTGAACCCGCACGTTCTGCTGAACAATTGGGACGATATTTAAATCTGCCGCCATACCCGTGAGAACACCGATCAAGCTAATCTGACCACCAAGACGAACTGCACGCAGAGACTTTGCAAAAGTTCCAGCACCGCCTACTTCCATGATGTGGTCTAGACCGACGCCTCCGGTAAGTTCCCGGGCTTTTTCATCCCAGTTCGGTGTCCGCTTGTAGTTAATCTCATCGGAAGCTCCCAACTGACGTACTCGCTCCAACTTTTCGTCGCTACTTGATGTCACAATTACACGTGCACCTGCAATTTTGGCAAACTGCAAGGCGAACATAGAGACGCCTCCCGTGCCTTGCAAGAGTACAGTTTCTCCTGCTTTCACGTCACCCTCTGTAATCAGGGCGTGCCAAGCTGTAACTCCTGCACAAGGTAGTGTAGCAGCTTCCTCATCTGACAGATGTTCAGGTACATGCACAACACCATCCTCATGCAGTACCGCATACTCCACTAACATCCCATCTTGCGATCCGCCCAAGTCAGACTGAGCCTTTTCTGCTGTCAATTTACCAGCAAGCCACTTCTGCATGAAGATGCTAGCCACCCGATCTCCGATCTTTACACGCGTAACACCTTCTCCAACTGCAATCACTTCTCCAACACCATCAGAGACAGGAATCAGAGGTAAGGGTTTAATAGGAGTGTATACGCCTTTCACAACCATCAAGTCACGGGCGTTCAGTGAAACTGCCCGCAACTTGATGAGCAATTGATTAGGGCCAGGAATTGGCTCAGGTCGCTCTGTAAAGATGAGAGAATCTATGCCAAATGTGTCTTTAATTACATATGCCTTCATAAGTTATCTCCTTCAAGATGCTGTCAGTATTTTCTATTTTTAGGCTGTCTTGCTAGTAAGTGGTGAAGCCTTAAGTTAAGAGTTGTCCAATCACAAAAAATCACTATTTAGCACAGCAATGGCAGTTTTTGATTGACAAATACCCTTTCAAGGAGGGGAGTATCAATTCTTCAACGACGGGCTAACGTGAACGCAAATTCCTTCGTGACACCTGACTTCACAATTTGCTCATACAATTGTTCCATTGGTTCTAAAAACCGTGCACTGCTCAGTGGTCCTACATCCATCGGCTCAAACCCAACGTCTTCAATCAAAGAAGCGACTACGATCTTAGCTACTTTGTCGTCACCGCAGTAGAAGAGGACTGCTCGCTCCGAGCCAAACAGCCGGGATTCGCTCTGAAATATGCTGGCTGCAACAATGTTGAAAGCCTTGACAACCCGAGCACCTTTTACATGCTTGGCTACCTCTTCGCCGCCAGAATTTGTCCATCCCACCAAAAGACCGCTACAATTTGACTCAATTGGGTTCGTGCTGTCGATCAGGATTTTCCCTTCAATTGTCCCGGTACAAGCAAGAGCGTCTTCAACTGCGAGCCAGGGTACAGCAAGGAGAATTACTTCGCCAAACTGTGCCGCTTCTGCCACACTACCTATGCTGGCATTTTCACCGGCAGACTTGGCTACCTCTTGCAGTTTCTGCCGATCGCGCGAGCCGCTAAACATAACTTTGTGACCCTTCTTTGCCCAGATATTACCTAGACTGCCTCCGATATTTCCTGAACCGATAATGCCAATATTCACACAGTTACCTCCAACTGACTAATTTCCTAACTTTTTTTGGTAGCTTTTCTGAGCATAGACAAAGCTCTAAAGGCTGACTATTGATGAATATCCCTTTTCTAAGAAATATTTCTGTTTCTTTACATCCATTACGGGCGATCGCTCGTAAACAGCTTCTGTCACTTTCAGAAAACAATAATCTAAATCAGGCTCTGGAACTTTTATTTCACAAAGGTTTGAGGCTTTATTTTCTAATATAAATTAAAATCTATAGCCAAAAGGTGAAAAGTAAAGCTGCGAAAAGCTTTTAGCGATTGGGTTTTTCCACTTTGACAAAAGCTGTTTACGGACGCGCTCGCTTCCGTTATGGATGGAAGAAACAAGTCTAATCCTCTTGCCTTCTGCCTCACTTCGGCTACGCTCAGTGACCTCCTGCCTCCTGCCTTGTTTCTTAGAAGAGGGAAACGCTATAAGTTTAATAAGCACCAAGCATTATAACAAGGGTGGATATTTCATAAATAGTTTGTATTCTTTTGCTAGTAGTCTGCTAATCTAATTTTCTCTAGTAAATTTTGTCATTGGTAAGCTAATTCCAAAACAACGAGACCTATTGCAAACAAATATATCTTCAATAGATTTTATAGTTTTTTTTACTCCGGCGTGTAATCAATCTAATTTTAATATCGAAAAAATCCAAACTTGACCCTAAATATTTACCCTTGTAGTGGTGCTTTTTGCTCTCTAAAATTTAAAACGTTCAGAGTAAAATTATGTGTCATTTTAGAAAAATCACTTATGTTTAAAAAGGTGCTTTTGCTAACTTAGATTGGATTATAAAGCTTGTTTGCTATTTCTAATAACAAAAGTACAAACCTTATTTACAGCGCTTCCGGCTATTATGCAATACGGTTTTTCTTCTTGTCCTCTCCTATCAAAGCTTTCAGATTTTAGGATGTACCTCATAGCTAACGGAAGTGCTGTAAGTCTAAGTGTTCTTATCTTTGTTGATCCTCTTAAAAGAATATCAAACAAATTCCAAAAGCCGAAAATCCGCATTCAGACGCATAAATGCATCATTTTTGACTTGAAATGAGTATCTATTGACATCATTAATTATTCTGAAATAGCAACAATTTACTTAATAAGGAAACCATATTATGATTCATCGAATGATTTTTGTTCCTCCTAAGCCAGGAATAACCGAAGAAGAATTTCAACGTCACTGGAAGGAAAATCATGTACCTCTAGCAATAAAAATGCCTCACCTAAAGCCTTACCTTATCTCTTTTAAAATTCCCTTTTTAGAAGACCAAGGAAATGATCTTTTTAGTGGTGGAGTAAGTGAAAGTTGGTTTGAAAATGAGAATGCAATGCTAGAGGCAATTCAGTCTAAAGAGTATATACAAGGAGCTAGACCCGATGAACCTAACTTTGTTGCATTCTGGCAAATATTCGTTTTGGATACAAAAGATTATGTACTGAAGGAAAAAGACGCACTCAAACAAGAATCTAGCTTAGTCAAAATGTTTATTCTACTGAAGCGTAAACCTGGTATGTCATTGGCTGAATTTCGCCAATATTGGCTGGAAACTCATAGCTCCCTTGTACTGAATCTACCTGGTATACGACGTTATGTTCAATGCCATGTACAAGATTATTTTTATGCAATTGGTGAATCTAGTTTTGACGGTGTTGAGCAAATTTGGTTTGACGACACGCAGGCAATTGAAAAAATGATGAAGTCGCCAGAGTATCAAGATAAAGTTATGCCAGATATGGAAAACTTTGTTGAACCTAAATATATTTTTCGCTTTGTTACTAATGAGTACTGGGCTGCTGGAGAGCCAGTCTACTAATATACGTTGGCAAAAGTTAAAGTATGTGAATTAAGGTAAAACACCTGTTTTTAGCTATATGAGTGGTGCGATCAAGGAGAGAGCAGTGAAATCACGTTTCCCTTTTAAGCAGATAATATTTTTCACCTTGATTTCTGGTAATTTTAGTTGGATTGCAACAGGTTTTTCCTCTGTTTTAGCAGCACCAGAAGTAAATAAATCATCAAACGCTACAACTCTAATTCCAGATAAACTAGATACCACAGAACTAACAACAACATCGGCAGCAAATTCTCAAATTGGTGATTATGATTTGAATCTGGATCGTTCAATTCAATCCAAACAGCAAGGAAATATTCATGCTCTAATGACTCAGATAACTGATGTCTCTGAACTATCTGATGTACAACCCAGTGATTGGGCATACACTGCCCTACAGTCTTTGATTGAACGCTACGGCGGAATCGCTGGATATTCAGATAACACGTTTAGAGGTAATCAGGCGCTAACACGCTATGAATTTGCTGCAAGTTTAAATGCTGTGCTTGATCGTATTAAGGAATTTATTCCTGCTGGTACATCTGACAAAGTTACAACAGAAGATTTAGAAACTCTGCGAAGACTGCAAGAGGAGTTTACTGCTGAATTAACTACACTACGGGGTCGAGTTGATACTTTAGAAACTCATATTGCTGAACTAGAGGCCAATGAATTCTCCACAACAACTAAACTGAATGGTTTGGTTTCGTTTAATATTGTTGGAGCCACCACCAATGGTTCTGTGAAAAGAGAAACTGGGCGTCGTGTGGGTGGCATACCTGAGGTAGAACTAGTTAACAGTAAACCTAATATCACTTTCAGTTATCAAACAGTTCTGGGACTTAACACATCTTTTACTGGTAAAGACTCTCTAGTACTGCAACTTGCTGCTGGTAATTCTAGAACCCCTGTCACTACCGAGTACGGCTCTGGCGGAATTAGTACTTTAGGATTGCCTTTAGGAGATTTTCTTGCTGGTACCCAACTTGATAGGTTAACAGTCTTTGATTTATACTACTCCTTTCCTATTACAGAATCATTTCAGGTAACAGTTGGTCCACGCATCAATTGGCTAACCCTCTTCGACATTAATAGATTTA
Organism: Nostoc sp. EspVER01; assembly: GCF_034530635.1. Taxonomy (NCBI): domain Bacteria; kingdom Bacillati; phylum Cyanobacteriota; class Cyanophyceae; order Nostocales; family Nostocaceae; genus Nostoc; species Nostoc sp. EspVER01. The sequence continues at coordinate 177,524 of NZ_JAVRCS010000004.1, read as the reverse complement.
CCAACCCTTACGCAGGGGGAGCAGGAAGCTTCAACGCTGTAAATAGTCCCACACTTATTACTACTGTACGGGGTGCAGGTGCAGTCGTGTCATGGAAATTAAGTGACCAATTTACATTATCTTCTGGATATTTAGCGGAGAGTAACGAGTTTTTACCTACTAATGCTGCATCTGACCCCGGTAGGGGGTTGTTTGGGTCTAACCGCACTAACTCGTTGACGGCTATGCTGACTTACTCTCCAACCCGGAATGCCAACATCAGGTTTACCTATGTCAAGGGCAATCAAGGAACTAACCAAATAGGACAAATTTTTGAAAGACCTATTATAGGATTAGCTGATGACGGGCGTGGTGGTCCCCTCAGAGGAGGGAGTTCTAACGCCTTTAGTGTAAGTGCAGACTGGTTGTTAAATCAAAAATTTGGGGTCTTTGGACGCTATTCTTACTCTAGGATCGATTTAGAACCAGCAACTCCAGGTGTGTCTAATGGTAATGTGAATGCTCAATCCTATCAAATAGGACTTGCTTTCCCAGACCTGGGTAGTGAAGGAGCAATAGGCGTCCTTTCTTATACAGTTCCCTATTCTGTTACTGAAGGTCGAGAATACCTTGTTTCTACTGGTGGCGATGGTGGAAACCAATATGAGTTAGAAGCCACCTATTTCTTGCCCCTCTCCAACAATATCGCAATTAACCCATCTGCTTATGCAATCTGGAACCCAAATAATTTTTCTGATAATCCGACTATCTACGTGGGTTACTTACGAATGCAATTTATTTTTTAACCAAATATAACAAAACCCGACTTTTGACTTCTAGTAAGCGAAGCTTAAGTCGGGTTAGTTCATCTCCAATCACTCGTATATCTTTCCAAAAGCCAAAATGCCCAATTTTTAAGTTTTCAGTGTAAGTAAAGCTTTCTAGCTGGCATTACCGAATGGCACTAAGAAAAGCCCAGAGACTTATTGTATCCTCGTTCCCAGCCTCCAGGCTGGGAACGAGTTCCGAGAGGCTCTGCCTCTTGTCAAGAAACTCTTTGGCAAAGTACTGGCGATCGCATCGGCATCAAAGTTACCTAACGCTTTTGCTGTTTCCGTTTCAAAACCCATCCAGTAGTTAAATAAGTCGCAACTACCAACAGAGAAGAATCACTAGAGGGTTCAGGGACAGAGATGGAGCCGATAGGTGTACCCGATGAAACCCCAGGTTCCTCAGTGGGAATAAATTGTATTCCATTGTTAAGAGCGATCGCTACGATTGTTGCTAGGTCATTGGCATCTGGAGACGAACCAGAAGAATTGTCAAGTTGCACACCTGCTTGCTTAATCAAGTTTTCCACAGGTGTTACAAAAGAATTTGAAGGTCTTTCCTCGAAAAAATTGTACACTAAGGCTCTTGCTGGCGTTGTTTGATTATTTATGATTGCACGGGGGCGCTTGGCAGGAAGGTAAAAGAAACTTCCGGACGGCGCATTCACAGTTTGCCCTTCCAAATTTAGTGTTAACTGCCCGTCCAGAACCGTGACCGCTTCACTATCATTGCTGTGGATTGCCAATGGAAGCGTACCACCCTGTGGGAACGTAGCCAGGTATGCTGAGTATTTTCCTTTACTATCAACTCCAGATGTTAAAAACTCAAACTCAATTCCCGCCAAAGAGTAAGTTGGTTGTGTGTCTTCTGGTGCAACGAATATGAAATCCTCCAAACCTGTCTCAGAAGATGTAATGCCCAACGTACTTGCGGATGCAGGCTTTAGGCTCAAACAAGCAACAAAAAGCGTTGTAACAACGGTAAACGTTGATAATTTTTTCATAATCATCACGCAGATATGTATTTCATGAGTAAAGGGTTTCAAATTTTATCTTTTTTTGCCAGACTAGGGATGAAATCTTAGCTTTGTTGGGAGCAGGTGGAGCGCGATTTTACTTGTCCCAGTTTGACAGAAGAAAAATAATGCATGATCAAGGCGAGAGGTCTTTCCCATACGTTCACCTGTCTAAGGAAAGTTACTTAGTCTAGGTACAGCATTTTTACTAGTCTGGGAAAGTCATACCTCTCTTTTTCTATTCTCTCGCTCCAGAGATCGCTGGATTTCATGGACTAGGTATAGGTATGGGAGGCACAAACTCTAATCCATATTTTTGCGTAGCAATTGTTATGATTTTTTGCAAGTCTATGGGAGGAGCAATTGGTGCAGAACGATCTTTCACTTCCACGCCTACATCCTTGAAGAATTCCAAAAATTTTGCAGGAGTAATTACAGTAACCAAATATGCTGGCGTTTCTCCAGAGGTTATAAATCCATGTGTGTGTTTTCTTGGAAGGAAAGCCCAAGAACCAGGAGTTACAGTCATAGTTTCTTGCTTCATCTGGACTGTAAAAGCCCCTCCACTCACATGAAAGTAACCCTCATCTTCAAAGGGGTGTTTATGCGGTGGAGTTGCAGCTCCCGGTGGATTTTCAAAACTAACAAATCCAAAATTCCCGCCAGTCTCTTCACCAGTTGCTAAAAGTGTATATCGGCCACCCAACGCATCATATACTGGACGATCGTGTGCATCTGGTGGCACTATTATATACTTGCGATCTGGTTTGTATTGTTTATTAAAAGGTGCTATAAATTCTATTCCATTTTGCATACCGATCACATACATTTTTCTTGCCCAATTAGGAAATGCCCAATTAGGAAATGCCCAATTGTAAAATGGAAAAGACGGAGTATATAAGTTAGCCACTGGCATACCAGCTGCTTTTATAAACCTTTCCAAAGGTGTTGCCAAAGACCGGGAGGGCTTTTCAGGAAAATTGTATAAAAGGAATTTAGCTGGTTGAGTACCACTATTTCTAATTGCGTGTGGTAATTTGGGAGGGAGGTAAGCGAAGGTTCCGGAGGGCGCACTCACGCTCTTTCCATCTAAATCTAGTCTTAACTCTCCATCTAGCACTACAAGCACATCACTATCATTGTGGTGAACTGCTAATGGCAACCCGTCACCCTGTCGTGAAAGTGTAACTAAATTTACTGAATACTGTCCGCCTGTATCTTCTCCTTGTATTAGAAACTTAAATGTTGAAGTGTTCGCTAAAGTGTAAGTTGGAGTTGGTTGGTCCGGTGTAACGGTTACGAAATTTTGAGGTTCCGGGCTATAATAATTCCGGATTCGTTCAGTTCCTTGGGCGGCTTTCAAGCTTATGTTAAATGAAACAAAAGAAAACGCCACTATCAAGATAACTATTAGAAATTTTTTCAGATTAAACATAAACAGTTGTTCTCCCGATAAAGTTCTACATCACATCAAGTTCTTTCCTGCTCTTTTCTCCTCTACATTCCATGCAAGTTTGCAGTCCATTAGCAAGCTCTGATAATTTAGTTTGCTAATTCAGGTTGCAATAGCAAAAAAGAAGCAATGTGATTTTGTTAGATCGAGTTTTAATTCTCAGTTACATAGCTATATTCTCAATAGAAATGAGCTATTTCGCTGCAATGTCTGCAACAGGCTATGCCGACGCTTACGCACTATTAAATAGGTAAAAGTTAGTTATTTAGTCCAGGTACAGCATTTTTACTAGTCTGGGAAAGTCATGCCTCCCTTTTTTCATTTTCTCGCTCCTGCCAGCTGGAGTATTTTCAGTTGACCTGAGGAGGCCAGTTAGGCTGGTTCACAAATTCTATGTGGTATTTGTTAATAGCGATTGACGCGATTTTTTCTGGGGAAGCAGATGGTGCAATCGGTGCATTTAGGTCAGTTACTGGAGTACCTACATCCTTGAAGAAATTCCCAAAAAATGCAGGAGTAAACAAACATATCAACCGTGTTTCTGTCGTTCCAGTGGTTATCCATGCGTGCTGATGCCCTCTGCCAAGCAAAGCAAAGGTTCCAGGAGTTGCAGTCGTAATTTTGTCATTCATCAGGATTGAAAAATCTCCACCACTTAAGATAGAGTACAACTCATCTTCATTATTGTGACGGTGCGGTACAATAGCATTCCCTGCTGGATTCAGCACACTGGCGAATGTAAACTTCCCATTAGTCTCTTCATCAGTTGCTAAATATGTATATCTGCCGCCTATCGAATCGTACACTGGGCGATCGCGTGCATCTGGTAGTACCACTAGGTAATTGTGATTCGCTTTGTTTTTATTAAAAGCATAAAAAGGTGCGCGAAAATTAAAACGGTTAAAAAATCCGTAGAAATTAAAAGCATAAAAGGGTGCGCGAAAATCTATTCCGTTTTTGAGAGCGATCTTTTCAATTAAACGCCGATTACCCACTGGCGAAGACCATCCAGAGAAGTTGTCTACTGGCACACCCGCTGTTTTTATCAATTTTTCCAGAGGTGTTGGTGACTTAGAAGACCCTTCATTAAAACTATATAACAGGAATTTAGCAGGTTCCGTCCCACTATTTGTAATTGCATATCGTGACTTGGCAGGAATATAGGCAAAAGTTCCAGCGGGCGCATTCACGACATCACCATTCACTTTTAGTCCCAATTGTCCGTCTAAGACCAGAAGCGCTGTAACGTCGCGGTAGTGGAATGCTATTGGAAGCCCACCATTGTGTTTTTCAATTGTAACCTGGTATGCTGAGTACCCGTCTGCTGTATCTTTTCCTTCTGCTAAAAACTTAAACTTACTGTCAAATAAGGAGTAAGTTGGAGTAGGTGTGTTTGATGCAACAGTGATAAAAGGCGAATATTCTGTATGAGAACTATTGCTTTGTTCAGTTCCTTGGGCGGCTTTCAAGCTTACATTGAATGAAACAAAAGAAAACGCCGCTATCAAGATAACTATCAGGAATTTTTTCAGATTAAACATGAACAGTTGTTCTCTCGATAAAGTTCTACATCACATCAAGTTATTTCTTTCTCGTTTGCCTCCTGCTCCTTTCTCCTCTACATTCCATACAAGTTTGTAGCCTGTTAGCAAGCTCTGATAATTTAGTTTGCTAATTCAGATTGCAATAGGAAAAAGGAAGTAATGTAATTTTGTTAGATCGAGTTTTAATTCTCAGTTACATAGCTATATTCTCAATAGAAATGAGCTATTTAGCTGCAATGTCTGCAATAGACTATGCCGACGCTTACGCACTATTAAATAGGTGATTTATACCCCTAATTTTTCGCACCTAACAAAATCGCACTGCTCCCTTCTTCTTTGTTATGGGAAGCAAAGTCAAAGCGTCAAAAGCACGCCCGACAAAGTTTGAGGTTCCTTATAGAGTCAAAACAAGCATTAAAGAGAAGCTTGTGGAATTTTCTTAGATTGTGAAAGCTGGCAGGCGCAAATCTGCCTCCAATGGAGGAGGATTATCTTGGTCAACAAATCCTTGACTTATCTCAATAATTCTACCGTCTGGATCTGCTACCCAAACAGTGCGCCATCCAGGGATATATTCATCAAAGTTAAAAGGTCCTAAAGTAATCTTAGCATCGTCGCCCATTTCAGCTAGTTTAGCATCCACATTATCGACTTTAAAAGCAAGGTGACGCACTGAGGGGTACTCAGGTCCATCATTAATCGGAGGGGCTATAGGAAGCTCCTCTTTAGCCTTAAAAAGCTCAAAGTAGAATGGATAATCACTCATCTTGATGAAGACAATCTGACCGCCATCTGGCAGTTTTGCCACCCTAGCCCGCTTAAAACCAAAGTTTTTAGCATAGAAGATTTCGGTAGCGATCGGGTCTTTGCAAGTAAATGCCACTTGAGAAAAAGTTAGCGAAGCCATCTTTTGGTTCTCCGTAGTCTTTGAACTAGTGTTAATACCAACGTTGTTTGAAGCTGCATAGAATATTTTCTTTACTCACCAGGAGTTCTATGCTGTTCCTGATGTGCGACTTGACTTGGAATTGGTATAAGGATGAGTAAATCTATTCTGTATTCCTTTATTGAAGAAACCTCTTGCATAAATATTTTTTTGTCTCACGCAAAGAAAAAGATGAAAAGAAGGATTTTAGCAAGAGGTCTAAGGAATACAGTTCTTCTGGTCAATTCAACTTTTGATTGACAAAAGGGCCAAATGGCAGTGTATCGTGGAAGTTTGCCATGTAAGCAATCTTGCCATCTTTTATCTGAAAATAATTTGAGCCTCTAGCATCTATTGGCACACCGCTGGCATTAGCCGCCTCAATGTGCCATACAACGCTGGCTTCGTTACCTTGAACAACTATATGTAAAGGACGATTTTGAAAACTGGAGTAGCCCTTTTTAAGTCCATCAATTCCTCCTCTTAAGGACTCGACACCTTCGATACGACCTGCAAGTTGTTCGTCCATAACAACATTGTCGTCGAATAGTGTTAGCCAAGTTTCCCAATCACCAGCGTTTACAGCATCAAAGTATTTGTCAACTACTTCTTTCGTATTCATACAAACCTCTTGCAACAATTAAAAATGGTATAACGATTTACAACAGCAAAAATCTTGGCAGATGCATTTAGGAAGGTTTTTAATTTGCAAACTTCCTGTTTAGTTCCCGATTAAACATTACGATCGAGAAAAGCAGCAACTAGAGAATTTGTTTCCATGAAGCCATTGAATTTAGCAATCTTGCCATCACGGACAACAATAAAATGGACAATTGGCACATCATAAACTCTATTAGTAGCCCTATTAGAGGCTCTTTCATGGTTGAGAGTCATTGCTTTGTCGTCTTGAGCAACAATTTCCTGTAGCTGAAAAAAATTGACCTTTACTGTCTCATCAATGAGAGCGAAATATTCAGCTACTTGATCGCGCCCTTGTCGCTTACCACACCAGGGTACTACTTGTGTGGGTCCGGGTACTTCCCATTCAATATCATCTGTTACCATATCCAGTACACCCTGCATATTGCCCTTGGCAAATTCTGCATACCATGTTTTAACCAACTGGAGAGTTTCTTGCGTTCTGGATGTAGTCGTTTCTGCTGGACTTTGAACCATGAATTTTACCTTTGTGAGAAAAACGACCTGCTTTAGGATGGGTAGATATAATCTTGCTGCTGTGCATTGCAACAGGGATATCTGCAAATGTAAATTTCAGAGAGCATCTGAGCATTAACAATGCTCTTAACTCATGTACAAACCGCCGTTAATGTTGATAGTTTGGCCAGTAATAAAACCATTGTTTGCAAGCAGTACCGCTACCTGACCAACTTCTTCTAAAGTACCGAAACGACCCACGGGTATTACCTCTTCAGGGTTAACTTTAATATTTTCAATTACGGCATCAGTTTCAATCAGCGCTGGCGCGATCGCATTAACGGTAATCCCTTCTTTCGCTAGAAGGGAAGCATAAGAATGAGTCAGTCCCAACTGACCTGCTTTAGTTGCAGCATAATGCGGGCCAACAGCTCCACCAGTGAATGCTGCTATTGAGGACACATTAATAATTCGTCCCCATCGAGCGGCACGCATACTAGGCAGTATGGCCTGCGTAACTAGGAATGTAGACTTGAGATTCATTGCAATTAACTTATCCAAGTCTTGCTCCTGGATAGTATCGAGTGGTACACGATAGCCGCCGCCTGCATTGTTCACTAGGATTTCCACAGGCCCCATTTCTTGCTCAATGCTTTTTAGCATACGGTTGACTTCAGAGGCTTGTGAGACATCGGCAGCTATAGCTAAGGTGCGACCTCCAAATTCTCTAATCACGGCGCAAGTTTCTATTGCCTCTTTCTCCCGCGATCGATAGTTCACGACAACATTTGCACCAGCTGCGGCAAGAGCTTCAGCAATTCCTTTTCCTATACCACGGCTTGCACCGGTGACTAAAGCCAGTTTGCCACTCAGTTTGCTGGTCTTTTTAGCTTCAACAATTTCTAAAGTTTGTAAAGTTTGCTTTTGCATAAAGCCCTCTGGATTGATCTAAATTACGTAACTATGAAATGGACTGACAAGTGGATTTGAGGACAATACAGTTTAGATAAGTCCAAAACCCTGATGTAGAGACGCGATTTATCGCGTCTTCAAAGACTAATTATCTACACTCATCTCTCAAACCACTGTCAGTAGTTTTTTCACATCAGGATGATCATTCAGTTATTAAGTACGCATTGAGGTAAAAGCAACATCGGTATTAAATGGAACAGAATCGTGGTAGTTGCTCAAGTAAATAACTTTGTCATTTTTAACTCGGTAGTAGTTAGCACCTTTAGTGTTAATGTCAACACCATTAGAAGTAGTTGCCTCAACCTCCCAAAGGACGAAAGCCTGGTCTCCTTCAACAAGCACTTTCCGAAGATGCATAATCCATTTTTTGTAGCCCTCTAGCATCTTGTCTGCCAGGATTGCCATCGGTTGAACCCCTTCTTGGCGACCTGCTAACTGCTCGTCCATCACAAAGTCTTCGGCGAATATCCCCACCCATTTACTTAGGTCTCCTTGGGCAAACCCACTGTTAAGATATTCGTAGTAGTTCTCAATTACTTTTCTAGTGTTCATTCTGACTTTCCTTCCTTCTTTGTATACGAGAGGACTTTCTTATTAACGTGAGTAAAAAAGCTGAAACTAACTAATGACGTAGTTTTTTGTAGGCTGTGTCAGAGGCGAAAGGAATAGTGTCATGAAAGTTCTGCATATAGACTATTTTGTTGTCTTGAAATCGACAAAAATTCGCACCCACAGCGTGAATTGGGACGCCAGTATCAGTGATGGCATCAATTACCCAAGCAGTACAAACTTCGTCACCTTCAACAATCATGTATGTTGGCTTGATTTCAAACTTGGAATAATGCTTTACCAAGTTTTTTGATAGAGTTCTCATGGACTCAATGCCTTCAAGATGACCCGCTAACTGCTCATCTACTATAATTTTGTCATCTAGTAAAGATAACCAAGTACTCCAGTCGCGTTCGGTACCAGATTTGTAGTAAGTGGTCATTAATTCTCTAATATTAGCCATAACTTCCTTCAAACCTCTTAAAAACAGTGTTGTTCAATTGATTGTGTTGCTTTGATTTTTGGGATTTACAACCAAAACCAATTTTTTGTGGATTATGGCTTTGATTGTTTATGTCTACTTAACTTCAGTGAAAGAATGAACAATGTATTTGGTAATAACGGGTTTACCAGTAGTAAGAGACTTTGTTAAAATCCAAGTTTGAGGAATACGAAAAGCCGATGATGTATTATCAGAATACTTGCTTGCTTTCCAGACAACTATGACATCAATTTTTGCGGCATCGGAAATTGTGATGTCAAATTTTTCAACTGTATGGTCTTGGTCATAATAGGTTTTACCAACAGCTTCATACCAGTTTCGGAAATCATCATGATTTTGGATTGTACTGTCAGGAAAAATCATTTCTAACAAAGTGTCTGAAACCATTGGCAAAAGTTCTTCTACATCTGCGTGGCGATTTAGCCTGTCATACCAAATTTTGCCGAATTGAATAAGTTCTTCTTGTGTTAGGGTTGTTTTTTGTCCAACACTATGATTGCGCTCTTGCGATTGAATAGCCATATATTGTTCCTTGTTTGATTTTCTGATTTACAAATTGGTTGGTTTACTGTTTATCAACTACTTAGCGAAAAAGTTAGTTCATTACTGCCCACACTTGACGCCAATATTTGTGCCGACAATTTCGTTTGTCAGTACCAAATCAATCAAAAATGGCCCATTGTGATCCAATGCTTTTTGGATAGCTGGGGCAATCTGATCTGGTTTCTCTACCCGAATAGCCTGAACCCCTAAAGACCTTGCTAATTCAGCGAAATCGATATTTGGGTTGCACAAGTTAAAAGAAGATGGGTAGTCGTGTTCTGGTATTTGTTGCTCGCCCCAATAGTGCAGAATATTGAGCTTGAGGATTTGATAGCTGTGATTATTACAGATGACAAATTTGGCATCTATATTGTGGTGGGCAGCTGTCCAGAGGGCTTGGATAGTATACATACTGCCGCCGTCACCCGTGAACGCAACTACGGTTTTATCTGGATGAGCCAGCTTAATACCGATCGCTCCGGGAATACCAACACCTAGCGAACCGCCTCGTGTTTGGTAATATTGTCCTAGTTTTGTCGGTGGTATATACCGACAAAGTTCGGGAGAATTGGTAATGGCTTCATCGAAAATAATGGCATCTGCTGGGAGATGGGCAGCTAATTCTTCTGCAAAACGAGTCATGTGCAGAGGTACTGAATCCCGAACCGCTTTATCAGCTTCCAATCGAGCCGCCGATTCCCGCTTCTTGTTTTCAGCTATCCGGCTAGCCCTAAGAGAAGCCTCTTGCTTCTGTTCAGGTGTCAAAGTTGACTCAAGAGCAATCGCTAATTTGCTCAGACTAGTTTTCGGATCGCCAAGCAGCCCCAGATCCACTGGAAAATTCTTCGCTATTTCGTAGGTATTCAAGTCAATGTGAATTACTTTCGCTGACGAAGCAAAAACTCCAGATAGTGCCGGAAATACCTCTGGAAAAACGTAGGTTCCAGTAATCAAGATTACGTCTGCTTGTGATGTAACGCGACGGCTATCATCCCCAAACATGTGACCTAACAACCCTCCGAACAGAGGATGTGTAGCACTCATGTTCGCTTCCGATGAATCTGCTCCCCAAACTTGTGCGCCGATGAGTTCGGCTACATTTGTCAACTCAGCTTGGGCATCGGAAAAAGCCACACCATCGCCCATAATAATTAGGGGATGTTTAGCAGTAGCTAATAAAGTTGCTGCTGTTGCCAGTTGATCGGGTTCGGGCGCAACCCGTGTCACTGGAAAAGAAGTTGGGACAACTTCTTCATAATTAGGAGCATCAAGGATATCCATCGGCAGGGAGACGAATACCGGCCCCATAGGCGGCGTAGCGGCTATTTTGATAGCTCGGCGTAGCACGCGTAACAAAGAAGAAGGATCTACTACCCTAGTTGACCATTTTGTTACAGGCTTGGCCATACTGACCAAATCTGCTGCCATTTGGGCATCCATCGCATCGTAGCAGATACCAGCTTCGCCAGCCAGTACTACTAATGGTGCATGACCACGCATGGCCTGATAAATCATCCCGATGCCATTGCCCAAACCGACTCCGCTATGAAGTTGCACAATAGTAGGCTTTTTGGTGGCGCGGGCATAGCCATCCCCTGCACCAACTGCTATTGTTTCTTGCAATGCAAAGATATACTCAAATTCTGGATAATAGTCTTTTAACGCATCTAGGAACCCCTGCTCAACGGTGCCAGGATTGCCAAACATGTAATTTATGCCATCTGCCAGAAGTTGTTCGATGATTGCAAAGCGACCATTTCGGTTAGCCATCAAAGGCTTATCGTTGCTCTGTTTGATCAAACTTACCATCCGTACCGCCTCAGTCCTTTATCCAGAACTTCCACTACCTTTTGACCAGTTGTATAAGAATCTGCGGTAGACCGACCTGTGATAAATGGATAATCAACAATTACGGAGATTTCTTTCCCAAAATTACCGTGATATGCTCCATCTGGGCCGGTGGCATCTTGGAGAATATACTCTAGAGGATAGGGAGGTGGGCCCATGTTAATGTCTGCGCCGACAAATCCGGTGCCATCCTTGTAATCATATTCCTTGCAATGGCCTGTGACGTGCTTACCCCAAATAATGCTCTTGCGGTCTGCTAAGTCACGAGCAAAGGCGAGACAAGTTACACCGTAGCATTCTGCTGCGATCGCCTTACCCTTTCTGTAGAAACTCAGAATCAGGTCGTGAACCCGATGGTTATTTACTAAATCAACAATAGGACCACTACCACCGACTATCAGTAGAGCATCGTATTGTTCCAAATCCTTCTGCACTTCATCGAGTGCATTGTTGTAAGCTTCCATTTCCCGAAGGAATTTTTCAGCACTCCAGTAAGGGCGATCGGGCAACCATTCTGAGAGGATGATTGGGTTGTCCAGTCGTGGGTTCTTAGGATCTTCCAAGCGCTTGACTTTTTCGGCCATCTCCTGGGAAACAACAGTTCGACCTAAAGGTGGGTCGATATAAGTAGGATCCATGCTGGGAGGAAGCGCTACTGGCCTTTTTCCTGTTGCAGTTGCAAAGTCAACCTGATAACCCGCAGCATCGAAAGTTTCTAAAGGTCCTACCAGTTCTTCACCCCAATAACCATATTCCGATAAAATTATGAGAATTTTTTTCACAAGATTGTCTCCTAGTCATGAATTAGTTTTGAGATAATTAGCTTGCAACTTTTAGTCTTGAAACAGAGGTAGTAGCCCTTCTGTTTGAGAAACGATTAGTGGCAATAGATAATTGCTGGATTTGTTCGGTAATCGCATCAATGAATGGTTCAACTTCATGTTTTGAGCGACCAGTAACAAGATCACCGTCCACCACCACACCTGTAGGCGATGTTGTATAAACTGCACCCGCATTGAGAATATCTGCAAGGACAACCTCATGGCAGATAACTTGTCGGTCTTTGAGTAATTCAGGTATTGGTGTCAGTATCCAAAGACCGTGGCAGAGTGCGCCTTTAATAATCCTGGGATTTGCCATTGCCTTGGCGTAAAACTGTACAGCCGGTGAAGTGCGAACTTGTTCAGCACTAATTGGCTGACCTATTGGTGGCTCAAAGTAACGCAGACGCACGCTAGTATAGTTAGCCGTCATAATTACAGCCGCATAGTCGTTAACATCTACGTTTTGAAAATCAATATTTACGTCTATCGTTCGAGGTGTATTGCCCGTATCTTCATCACTGAAAAAACGAACGCTCGGCTGATCCCAGAGCCTAGACATCAGATGTACCGTTGCTTGAAGTTCTGAGAAGCGTTTTTGATATGCTTCAATTTCTTCAGGGATGAACTCACTTTCTAGAAGAATTGCGATTTTTTTCCCACCAAGGGATCTAGGTATCATATTGGTTCAATATTCTTAAGGTCACTAGATTATTAAATTTGGAATGTACGTGACTTATTCTTAAGCCTTTAGCAAAAAGTTTATAGAGACTAAAACATAAATACAAGGGTGAATGTTTTGCAGAAAGGTTACTTTTTTTATTGACTAAATTTTATGTAAATTTAAAAACTAAAATAAAATTACAATGGTTTATTTTTCGTTATAAGGTTGTATTTTTTTGGTAGTTACGGCTCGATAAATGCTCAGAATCACCGTAAGAATTCAGGAGTCAGAACTCAGGATTCAGAATAGTTAAAGAATCAGCAGAGCGTTTGATGAATAAATATACCAATCATTCTAGATTCCTGATAAATTCTGACTCCTGACTCACCTCGGCTACGCTCGGCGACCACCTGAGTGCTGAATTCTTACGAATCACCTTTATACTGCAAGTAATCATTCATAAATAATAAAATTTTAATACTTAAAAATAATAAGTTTACGACAATAAATAATCGTATTATATTTTTATCAATTCTGAGTTTTGACTTCTGATTGCGGAATTATGTGTAATCAGAAGTTTTCTCCCACTATCAATAATAATTGACAATTTTTCACAGACTTATCTTGACTTAACTATGAATTTAATCAACCAAGAAATTTATTACAAGCTGGAGCTAATGCGAAAGGCTCTGAGCGAAACTGGTGCAATGGGCGTGCGATTGCGCGGTTCAGATTGGTTCGCTTGGGCTACTGCTGGTGGTTCTAACACAGTGCTACTCGCTAGTGAGACTGGAGTAGCAGAAGTTTTGGTAACTGCTAAAGATGCCTGGATATTGACTGATGAGATTGAAGCTCAACGCTTACAGGATGAAGAACTTCCGGGTAGAGATGAGTCGTCAGATCGTCTTTACAAACTGCACATTAATCCTTGGGCTGATAAGGTTGCCCGCGAGTCTTTCGTGCGTGAGGGTACAAACGGGGGAAAGATTTTGAGTGACATTCCCACCACCCATGAAAGTTCATTACCTGTGTCACTCATAAATCAGAAGCGGGTGATTCTGCCAACAGAACTGGAGCGCTATCGGCGAGTGGGGCGTTTAGCAAGTGAAGCCATGACCGAAGTACTTTTGAAAGCCCAGCCTACCTGGACAGAGTACCAACTGGCCGGAGCAGGTGCAGAGGCGTTGTGGTCAAGAGGGCTACATCCAGCTTTGACGCTAGTCGCTGGAGAAAGGCGTCTGCCGCTATACCGTCATACCACGCCCAAACAAGAGGCGTTGGGAGGTGCAGCAATGCTGGTTTTTTGTGCGCGGGGATACGGTCTATATGCAAACCTGACAAGATTCGTCTTTTTTGGTTTGGGACAGGCCAATGCAGAGACACGAAATTTCGCATCTCTGCATTCTCATGTCCATAAGATTGAAGCTGAAGCTTTGAACTTGTGTGTTCCTGGCACGCCTATCAACGCAATTTATGACGCGCTTGGTAAGGCTTATGAGCAGCATGGTTATCCCGAAGCAATTCGCCAACATCACCAAGGAGGAACCACTGGCTATTTATCTCGTGAAATCATCGCTAATCCAACCACGAGCGAAAATTTAGTGGAAAACACGGCTGTAGCCTGGAACCCAAGTTTACCAGGAGCAAAGGTTGAAGATACTTTCATTATCCAGAAGGATGGAGGGCTAGAAAACCTGACTTTCGATCCAAAGTGGCCAAGCGTGAAAGTTGAAGGACGCGATCGCCCCTTGCCATTAGAAATTGACTAAAATTAAGCCAGCCGCAAGCCTCTTGATGTGGTGTATCAATGGGTATTGCGGCTAGTTTGTTCTAATTTTATTGGTGGTAAATCGCCCGTCCATAAGTTTTAGTCATTGCTTTGAGGCGATCGCTAATCTCTGGCGTTAAAGCTGCGGACTGATATCGCCAACCCCAACCCCCTACATTTTTGCCAGGAAAGTTCATCCTAGCTTCGGTACCTAATCCCAAAACATCCTGTAGAGGAATAATCGCCTGATTAGCTACAGAACTTAGTGCCAATCGAATCAAATCCCAGTGGATTCCAGACTCACTCTGACAACCTAAATAACCTAAGACTTGTTCTTTTTCTGGGGGTAACAATTGATTGAACCAGCCAACTGTCGTGTCATTGTCATGAGTACCCGTGTACACAATACAATTAGACTGATAATTGAACGGTAAGAAACGTTTTTCAGCTTGTGAACCATCGCCAAAAGCAAACTGTAAAATTTTCATGCCGGGAAATTCAAATCTGTCTCGCAGAGCATATACCTCTGGTGAAATTTCTCCCAAATCCTCGGCGATGATTGGCAGATTACCTAACTTCTGTTTGAGTACCTCAAAGAAAGCCTCTCCTGGAGCTTCAATCCACCTACCATTCATAGCAGTTGTTTCGCCCTGCTTTACAGCCCAGTAAGCTTGAAACCCGCGAAAGTGATCGATGCGAATCAAGTCTACATAGTTAAGCATGGACTGGAAGCGTTGCACCCACCATTTGAAATTCTCCTGCTGTAGCCGCACCCAGTTATAGATCGGGTTCCCCCAAAGCTGTCCAGTCGCGCTGAAGTAATCTGGTGGTGTTCCTGCCATTAGTGCTGGCTCACCTGTCTGTTCATCAAGGCAAAAGTTACCGGGATTAGCCCAAACGTCAGCGCTATCGTGAGCCACATAAATTGCGATATCTCCTAGTATCTGAATCCCACGCTGGTTAGCGTAGCGCTTTAGTTGTAACCACTGCGAGAAAAACTCAAACTGTAGATATTTATGGTAAAAAACTTCATCTGCAAGTCGCTGCTGCCATTGCTCGATCGCTTCTGGTTTGCGTTGAGCGATCGCCATCTCCCAAGTATTCCAACTAGCGCCGTTATGGGCATCCTTAAGCGCCATAAACAAGGCATAATCATCTAGCCAGTAAGCCTGACTCTGACAAAACTCCTGAAATTCCTCTTGCTGACTTGATTTTGCACTAGTTTTGAAGTTTTTGCAGGCTTTTTGCAGGATTGGTATCTTGGTTTGGATAACCTGGGAATAATCTACTCTTTCAGTGGAAAACTTTGGTAAATTTGTGAAATCTTCAGCCAACAAGCCCTTTTTTTGCAGCAGTTCTGGGCTGATTAACAGGTGATTTCCGGCGATCGCTGAATAAGAAGCATAAGGAGAATTACTATCTCCGGTAGGCCCCAATGGTAATATCTGCCAAAGCTGTTGCTTACTTTCTACTAAAAAATCAACAAAGCGATAAGCTTCCGATCCGAAGTCACCAATACCAAACTGACTAGGAAAAGAAGTAGGGTGTAGCAAAATCCCGCTAGATCTGGGAAAAGGCATAATAAACCTCTATCTTAAGAAATGGGAATAAAACATAAGATTAAGATGCATAAAACATAGATGCAAAGGTTAATTTTTCGTAAAAAGTTTGTATTATTTGGCTCTCTTTTTTTTAATTAGGCTTTCACTAAAAAATAATTACCATAAATACCAAACTTTCTAGTTTTTGCCAAACAAAATAGATTGAACAATGCATAACTATATCACTATCAAAATAAGACTACACTATCTCATACCTCATTTCTGATTTAGAGAGAATGAAATGGAAATAAAAATCGGTAAAATCAAAAAAGTGCAACCTTTTACCAAAATTATAGCCATTGTATTTATGTTGAATATTTTATAAATTATTTTATGGTTATAGGATTTTTTAAATTTTTTATGCTCTTTTGTTTAGCAGATACAAGTATTTAAGTACATGGCTAAAACCTTTATTTATAGTCGAAATAAACCTAAGCAAAAACAGTAAATTTATATCTTATAAACCTTTTAAAGCATCCTCTTAGATTATATTTGATGCAAGCAAAATTTGAATGTTAATACATTTTTTTTGGTAATAAAATATTCTTCTGAAATCAAATACTTAGTAACTTGAATTTCCTTGTAAATTTACCCGCGATCTGTTTCTTAAAACAACCACAAAAAAAAGAGGTTTTTCTCTGATGCGGAAATTTTATTTGATGGTTTTCAGCTATGCACAAATTTTGCTACTGGCTTCTTGCCGTTATACTTCCAATAACGCCACATCTACCTCTGCACAGGCGCTAACGCAGTTAACAAATAGCACTGTAGCTGCTACGTTATCTCAAGTAATACTGCCGCCAGCATATCTCATTTCACCAATGAAGGTTTTGCAGAGTGAAAAATACTCTGAGGGAATTGTCTTAGACGCTAAGGGCAACCTCTACTTCTCTCAAACTAAAGCTGGGACAATCACAGTTGTAACTCCTGAAGGCTTCACTAAAATCTGGGCTAAAGTCCCAGGTGCTAATGGTCACAAGATCCTGCCCAATGGCACTCATGTTGTCGCTGCCAAAAACTCGGTAGTACAGCTAGATGCTGATGGCAAGCTCCTGAAAGTGATTGCGAAGGAATTTAATGGCAAGCCCCTGGAGTATCCCAATGACATTACTATTGATTCACCAGCAGGAAGTTTTTACTTCACTGACTCCGGTAACTCAAACCCCCAGACCTCAAACGGCGCAGTTTACTATGTGGATTCTACAGGAAAAATTAACTTAGTTGTTACTGGATTGGCTTTTGCCAATGGCATTGTCCTCACTCCAGATCGCAAGCGGTTGTTTGTTAGCGAGAGCAATAAGAATCAAATCTTGGTCTATGACATAGTGTCACCAGGAAAAGTGTCTTCGCAGAAAGTGTTTGCTCAACTCCCTGTCAAACAGGGAGAGCAAATCGACAATAAGCCTGACGGTATATCCCTAGATGCGATGGGTAATCTTTATGTCGCTCACTATGGCATGGGTCAAGTGCAGGTTCTCAATCCTGAGGGTAAGCTGATCCGTCGATATTCAACTGGTAATCTCACCACCAGCAACTGCGCTTTTGCAGGCCCAAAGCTCGACCAGCTATTCGTAACTGGCGGTATAAAAACAGAAGACGGTTATGGAGGGATATTCCGCTTGGATATTGGCGTACTCGGATTAGATATCCGCCAAATGGGAACAGATCCTCGTTACAAAAAAGACGGCAGCATTCCTAGTTTGCCAAAGTAATCCCTCTTTCAAGAAGCACATTCGGTGGAATTAAGTTCTGGTTGATTATTTGTGCAATTTATTGTCCAATCAGGAGGCATTTGCATGATTAACCTTGTCCACACTTTAGAAACCTGCTGGTATCTTTCGTCACCTTGGGGCAAAGAAATTTTACCCCTAGAAGTATGCCTGCTGGAGAGAGTCTACCTCTCCACCATCAAATCATTCGGCTACTGCTGCGGGGTGGAATGGTCAGATCAAGGCTGGAGTTACAAGATTGCCTGCGACAACAATAATATAACTGTTTTGGGACGTGAAATTATTGGCACGGGCGAACTCCTTGCACTGACTTTTGAAAAACCTGTTTTCCGACTCGGTGAAACCGTCGAGTTCCGGTTTCATGGCGACGGGCCCGAGCTTCGGATTGTCCAGGGCATTCAACTGATTTGCGATTCTTGGTTTTACTGCATCGAATGGATGTCGCCAAGGATATCTGATAAAGGGGATGAGGTTTTCACCTCCAGAGATTCCATCGCACGAGTGACTGACTATGATTTGGAGAGGGTACGAGTATGAGCAATAGACCTGCCTTATTTTTATTTTCAAGGCAGGTCTAGTATTTAGGTAACGCAAGTAGGAATTAATAAATTTGAGATTCAAGCACAGTCAAGTTCCTACCCAGAAAGCATGGCAACAATCTCTTTTAGCCCACTTTTCTTGGCAATGTCTAAAGGAGTGTCTCCGTTCTTACCTTTGATATCTAAGCGAGCACCTGCGTTTAGCAGGAGCCTGACTCCTTCAATATTGTTCTGCCAAACTGCATCGTGTAGGGCAGTATATCCGTTATAAGGACCCTGAACATCTATATTAATCCCATATTGAATCAGAATTTTCATTACCTCTGGATGTCTCAAATAGGCAGAGGCATGGAGTGCAGTGGCCTTCATATTTGAGTCAACTGCGTGAATATCAGCACCAGCGTCAAGGAGTAGTTTCACCATTTCTGATTGGCCGTTAGCAGAACTGACGAGCAAGAGGCTATTTCCACTGCTGTCTGTTTGGTTAACATTTACGCCCGTTTCAATGAATTTTTTAGCGTCTTTAAGGTTGTTATTGATGACCGCAGCAACTAAATTAATATTCATATTTGTAAGATGAAAAAGTTAAAGCCTGTTTATATGGTCAATTTTTATTTTGCAAGTTTCTATTATTTTAGCCATGCTTAGTATTGCTGCTAGAACGATTGGAAAACCTCCTGAAGCGTGCTTGTACTACTTCCTTTTTCTCCAATTTGATAAAGTTCATTAAGCTTTCAGCTTTTTCTTGAGTTGAACTTTCTAATTTCAGCAAAGGCATTTCCAGCCAGCAGCTTCGGCAGAACCAGTATACCTGGTTATTACTAATGTGTTGTAGAAGCCGGTGGGAGCAGAAAGGACAATTTTTCATATGATCTGCTGGTTGAGAGTTGACTTTTGACTGCTGATTGCTCTCAAGCTTTGATTAGTCAGGAACTGCATCTGACGATCAATAGACTTATTGCAGAGCTTGGGAAAGGATCAAGATTAAAGATTCAAGGAAAATTCAGTCTCTTTAACCGTTTTTTATTCTCCTGTTCCTAACTGTTGCAAAAGATAATTTTGCAGGAGGCTAATAACCCAATGGGGCATTACTGAATTCAAGTATAAAATTTAAAAGTTCGGTATTTTCAACTATTTCATTTGCGTCTTTGCAATAAACTAAATTCATACTCAAAATCAGCAACGTCTCAGCGTGAGCAATTACTCCCTTGCTGCTACTACCGTTATCATCAATCGCATCAAACTATCCCGCTGATAATTTATTGCCTTTTGTGCGTGAGGATAGTTAGTTGATCGGTAATAGCTCGTAATTACCTTCCGTAGCCATTCATATGCCGATAAGACTTCGGAGTACCCCGATTTGAGTACAGAATTGTCACCTGATGGGTAGATTCTGGTGTAAGGAAGAGGAAATTCCAAACCATGTTTGTATCTTTAATGATTTCAACACGATTCGCAATTTGAAACTAAGGTTATGTGTATCAAACCATTGTCTATTTTTGCAACCGAACCATTTTCGCTTTTTAACATAAGTACTTCATTAGCAACAGTACTCTTATTAAAAATTTCAGCAATTTCTTGGATACAGGCTTGCAACCGTTGAGCTTCTGCAAAAGTTACAGTTGTGGGTTCCTGGTTGATTAATTCGCTTGAGTGTGCCTTTTGTGGGACTCTTTGCCAACATGGGATACTCTTACTCCGATGCGACCTTCGCCATGTTTGCGGGGTTGTATTGTGGAGGCGGAGAAATTGGCGACCGAAATGGCGTCTATCTAGATAGCCCACAGCTTCAGCAATCTGCTCTACCGACTGGTCTGTTTCGATAAGCAGACGGCGTGCCTCTACCATACGACGCTCAACAATCCAACAGAGTACGGTTTTTCCAGTCTCTCGCCGTACAAGATCGGTGAGGTAGGCAGGGGATCGATTGACCGCCTCAGCCACCTCTCTAAGACTAATTGAATTATGATAATTTGTCTCAATAAATCGAAAAACATGGCTTAACAAAGGTTGGGACTGAAGCAAGAACTTTTCAAAACTTGTCAGTATCGCCGTATTAATAGCGATGTTAACGTTATAAGAGTCAATGCCATTTAATAAATAATTAGAGTTCATCACTTTAGCCTCATTCATTGCATTAAATACACTTGGATTTCATCTCATCTGAACTAGAGTAGAATCTAAATATTTCTCATTTATGTTATGTTAACTTTCAGTTAGCCTCCAGAAAATAATTCCTTTAATGTTATACTTTCTCTTCCTTTATTTATAGATATCCTTTGATAACTAGTTTGGTCAACGCCTGATCCAATACAGCAATTCATCAGAGGCAGAAACGTCGCGATAAAAGCTAAGTTGCTCGCATTTTAAGTAGCACGAACCGCGATGTCCTCGTCGAAGCAAAGTTTCGTTTCCTTTGGCAATGACTTCGTTCGTTTCATCATCAAAACAATTCCATTCTGAGTAAATAACTTCACCATTGAACATAATAATTGGCCAAGCTATTGTTACACTTGGTTGAGCAAGAATTGCCCAACGATTTACTTCTCTATTTGTTGCTGCGGTTCTGCCATAAAAAGGTCCATCAGCACAAAAATATACAAGATTATTGGCATACTCACCTGCTAAAATGTCCCCCCGTCCTTGTCGTAGCGCTTCACAGTGGGTTGACCACCAATGTTTATTTTCCTGTTCTACTTGCTCTAAACTGTATTCTAGAGTTATTTCAGGTAAGGTATCATTACGTAAGGAAAGATATGTCTCTGCGTCTTTGAGTAGTTTTACTGCTAGTTCATTAGAAACTCGTTCAGGCTTGGAGTAATCTATTAACATATCATTGTAGTAGTTGGTTCGCTTCGTCATTTCAAGCCTCTACAATCTTTAAGCAATTTTCTCTTTGTATGCTTTTAATCCTGAATGCCTATAATCACTATATGCTGTTAAAAAACTAAGTTTCTGCTAAGGGTATGATCTTTACAAAAAGAAATCGGAAAGCAAAACCGTTGTTGTCCAGAATGTGTACATATAGCAGCCGCGGAAATTAGAGGGGAAAGCCCCCGGTGCATGAATCGGGGGATATAACCTGGTAAGTTAGTGTTAGGAGGCCTTGAGAGTGAGTAATTCTCTCAAAGGCTTTGCGTATAATTATCTATTTCAACACTGCTTTTAGCCAGTTAAGATAGAAAACTTAAGCGGAAAAGTTTGTGTTTTTAATTTGGATTTTAGGCAAAGTTCCAACGGAAGCGGTTTTTCACCAACAGTAAATGTAAATAACAGGTTTTGCTAACTTTGCTAAAATTTGCATTTTGTACCATTCTCAAGCAATTGGTTATTGAAGTAATTTGCACAGGTATAATCTCTAAATTTCTTGCTAATAGGGTTGAAAATTACTAACACTCGCCTAAAAAACAGAAATGTTTCTTTACATCCCTTACTGGGCAGGCGATCGCCCGTAAACAGCTTTTATTACTCTCATGAGAGTATAATCAATCTACTATTTGTTTAACTCATCAAGGGTATTTGATTGGGTTCAAGAATGGCTATTTCCACTTTTACAGATGTGCATTTTTGAAAACTGGAATCGTGCTATTGCTTATGTATCAAGCTTTTTAGGCTAAATAGTACATTTATCTGTGCAATTTTAAATTTGAAGAAGAGAATGTCACAGGAAATAAAGAACTTATCTTTATCTTAAGTTTCTTATCTTGAGTTGCAAAAGTTTTGTAAAGTTAGCAAACTTAACTGCAACAGGCATCAGTCAACCAACCACATAAATGAGGGTGCGTAAGATGAGCAATTACCAATGCTGCGAAACTTTGGATTCGTCTACATTGCCTCTGGACTAACTCCTTCGGTTGCACATTGAGTCTGCTACCGAACGGTTTTGACTACCAACAAGGCACTTTTGCAGGATACGAGATGCAGGAAGATACATAAGTCCTAATGGTATGGAATTTTTTCGCCATCTAAGTCATCTTTAACTACCTCTTTTTTGGCGAATGTCCAGCGAAACTCACAATTGGACATTGCATTTCTCAAAGAAAGTCAGCAAACTGCCCATGTCTTGGTAGCCAAGGCGGTGGTCAAGATGCTGGAAGACATAGAAATGCAATATGCATTTGGTATTTCGATAGGTGCGATGGCGTAACCGCCCGCCGTAGGCGATCGCATTCCTTTAGCATTCCAATAGCACAAGCTGTAACACAGTTCAATTTAGTTACTCAATTGACGATTTTTTGGAATTGTCGCTTAATAACGCCTCAAATAGCTTAACTGATTGTCATGTCTAGATTTTAACCATCGGACGAAATGCTTGCTGTGCTGAATTTGATGAGTGATTTAGCAACAACTCTATTATTGCCACGAGTGACTTCCCCCAATTCTGTAGCAACCGTAACTGAGGAAACAAGCTATGCGTAATGACTTTTTAATTAAAACTGATTCAGCGTGTTTCGTACCTGACAAAACAACGATCAAGACTGCTAACTATACTCAAAGGCATCGACCCGGTTTTACAAAAAGTGGCGATCGCTTTGCCTCAAATATGAGTCATGCACAGAAGATAGCTGAAACTCAGAAGCTTTTAGATAGAGCGATCGCCTATGCTTGGCACACAGTCAAGAGCGATCGCAGACCACCAAAACTCACCCCTACACGTTGGGTATGGCGAATGGCAGGTGCATACCATTCAAGCCGCCACACATCACGACTGATGAAAGAAGCCGCTCAACGCTTCGCTGCATCTGGTCGCACCAGGTTAGCAGACTGGGCTACACAGAAAGCGAAAGAAGAGGCTGGTCACGATCAACTCGCCCTGCTCGATATTCAATCAATGGGATATGAAGCTGAGGCTGTAGTACAGGCGCTTGTTCCATCGGCTGTCAAGGGTTTGATAGATCACTTTATTCAAAGTGTACAGGTTCCAGAGCCAATTGGTTGTGTTGGCTTTTTCTATGCAAGCGAACGCTTAGGGACATTTCAAGGTGAGGAATACATCCACAATGTAGAGACTTTGCTACCACCAGGTACTCATGCCACACGCTGGCTACGGGTACACAGTAGTGTTGGTGCAGAGGTGGAGCATGTGAAGGAGATAGTTCACGTTGTGGCAGAACTGACTGCTTATGAGCGTATTCGCGTGGCTAAAGCCTGTTATGAAACCGCATTGTTACGCTTTACTCCTCCGAAGGAGGGCTACATATCAGACAAAGAACTTCAGAGTGTATTGAAACCACTAGAGTTGAATAGTTGCCCACTAGTGTGAACTAATTTTCCATAAGCTAAATAAATGACCTGGTAAGCAAGAAAGGCTTTTTTCCGACACGCTTAACTGTACTGTTCAAACTATAAGGAGAAAAAAGATGCTATCTCAGATTTTAGATTTTGGATTTTCGATTTTAGTCTCGCTAGGGTCTAGTTTTGCCAATGAAGCTGTTTTTTCACAGATATTTCCAAATGCAATAAAGACTACACCTATCGAGCAGCCTTTAAGCCATGATCTCACTAGTAAGCTCCTTGAAACCAGTTTGGATATATTAAATGACATCGAACTTGATGATTTGGAAACTATCATGAATAAATTGGCGCAGGGATTGCCAAGCGATACCGAATTTGGTACGATGTAGGACTCGTATATATATTAGACATCTACAAAAAAGAACCTCAAACTCTTATCCTGTCTAGGTGAAAACCTAACTTTTGGAGATGTCTATTCTATTTAATGGTCTATAATCAAACCAATTGTAAACTTAACGGGACTTACGCACACTCTAAGAGTATTACCCTTTTTGGCGTCTTGGCAATTTGATAAATTAAGCTTTTTGTCGATTTTGTGTAAATCTTACTTAATTGTTTAGTCCCTGTTAAACTAGGAGCTAAAACAGCTTGAAGAGAGTATAGCCCTAGCTGCCATAAGAGCTAAATAGTTAGGTATTAGTATTCATTGGACAGAGAAAATTTTTATTCATCAACCTGATATTTTAGACAAGGCTTACGGTAGGCTGATATTTGAGATGGAGAAATATTGACTGGTTTCATATAACTGCTTGCAGGGGCTATTTTTCATAAGAAACTGCTCCCAAAACTTTCAAAGTGGCAATAGTTGCTGTAGTTAAACCTGTAACCCCCATAATGTTCATCCGCTCATATGGTTTTTCTGCTTTCATAACTTTTAAGCACTCACCTGTTGTCGCATTCCACAGTCTAATTGTTTCATCTTCACCACCGCTAGCTAGAGTTTGATTATCCGGACTAAAAGCGACTGATCTGAGCCAGCCCCCTGCATGTCCTTTCAACGTTTTTAGACATTCACCAGTGCTAACATCCCACAATCTGACTGTGTGATCTTGACTGCTACTCGCTAGTGTTCGGCTGTCTGGGCTAAAGGCGACTGATAGTAACCACCCTGTATCCACTCGCAATATTCTAAGGCATTTACCAGTGATGACACTCCATAACCTTAATGTTCGATCTGTACTGGTACTTGCCAACAGTTCACCATCTGGACTAAAGGTAACTGACCAAACCCAACTCGTATGCCCCTCCAAGGTCTTGAGGCACTCACCAGTGCTGACATCCCACAGATTGAGTGTCTGCTCCAACGCACCACTGGCTAGCATCATCCCTTGAGGGTTGAAGGCAATTGACCAAACCTGATTTCTATGTCCCTGGCAACTTCTCAAAAGTTGACCCGTGTTAACATCCCATAACCTGACTGTTTGGTCTTCACTACCACTCGCCAGTGTCAGACCGTCAGGACTAAAGGCAACTGACCGAATCGTAGCATGATGTCCTTGGAACATTTTGAGGCATTGACCTGTACCCACATCCCACAACCTCAGCGTTCGATCTTCACTGCCACTTGCTAGCGTCTGCCCATCTGGACTAAAAGCAACTGACTGAACCGCAGCACAATGTCCCTGAAAGGTTTTGAGGCATTGACCTGTACTCACATTCCACAATCTAACCGAAGAATCGTGACTACCACTTGCCAGCGTCTGTCCATCCGGACTGAAAGCGACTGAGAATACCTGATGAGTATACCCCTGGAACGTTTTGAGGCATTGACCTGTACTCACATCCCATAGATGTACCCTCTGATCAGAACTGCCGCTGGCAACTATATCGCTTCGTGTATTAAAGGAAACTGAATATACCCAACTAGAATGTCCTTCCAACGTTTTGAGGCATTGACCATTGCTAACGCTCCATAGTCTTACCGTCTGGTCAAAACTACCACTTGCTATAATATCACCTTGCGAACTGAAGGCGACTGAATATACTTCATTTAAATGTCCCAAGAAAGTTTTGAGGCATTCACCACTAATTATATCCCATAACTTTATCGTCTGGTCTTCACTGCCGCTCGCTAGCATCTGACCATCAGGACTAACGGTAATTGCCCGTATACCATCACTGTGTCCTTGCAAAACTTTGAAGCATTCACCAGTATTAATATTCCAGAACCGAACTGTATGGTCATCACTACCGCTCACCAGCGTTTTTCCATCAGGAGTGAAGGTAACGGAGCATACCCAACTTGTATGTCCTTGGAAGCTTCTAAGACATTCATAAGTGCTGACACACCATAACTTCACCGTGTGGTCATCACTACTACTAGCTAGCATATCACCATCTGGACTAAAGACAACTGACCAAACCTCGTCATCATGCCCTTGCAAGGTTTGCAGACATTTGGCAGTTCTGACATCCCATAGCTTGATAATACAGTCAACGCTACCGCTAGCAAGGGTACTGGAATCAGGACTAAAAGCAAGGGATGTGACCCAATTATTGTGACCCTTAGAGCTAAGAAGTTGTTTCCAA
Organism: Nostoc sp. EspVER01; assembly: GCF_034530635.1. NCBI lineage: Bacteria > Bacillati > Cyanobacteriota > Cyanophyceae > Nostocales > Nostocaceae > Nostoc > Nostoc sp. EspVER01. The sequence continues at coordinate 151,261 of NZ_JAVRCS010000004.1, read as the reverse complement.
TCCGAAACTTGGTATAAGCAAATAGAGCCATTGGTATCGCCCAAAGCCAAAAATTTGCCATCAGAGCTAAAAGCTAACGACACCACACCGCCGAAAGTTTCTGCAAAAACAGACTTATTGAAATTGGCATTTTGGAAATTTACATTGTGTAATTTCAAACACCGCAGGTCTGCTTGCCAAACACTCAGATCAGAAAAATCATAGCCCGTAAGATCAGTCTCTAAATGACAAAACAGATTGAGAATATTCCCAGCTGTATAACTTTGTTCTAGCGGTGATGTCTCTCGTGACCTTGCTATAATTTGGCTTAGTTGATTCTCCAGGTTTTTTTTGCTTCTCAAGACAGTGAGCAACGCATCTATAACTGGCTTAAGAATAAGGCGAATTTGAATTTCTCTCACGTAGTCTTTGTCCGTCGCCTTCATCAAAGCATGACACCTGAACAAATCAGGTTTCTGAGTGACAATCTCTTCACAAACTATCTCTATCAATCGCTGAGTAACATACTCCATGACTACAGGTTGTAGTGTAAAGAGTGCTGTGCTTTTCTCGACTAGCGATCGCCTTACCAGAGACTCCAGAGCTTCTAGTAAGTTTTGTGGTGGAATTGGTGATACAATATCCTCTCGTATTTCTGATAGCGAAACTGGCTCACGATTGATTGCTAGCCAGTATATGATATCTTTTTCTAAATTTGCCAAGCGCGAAAACTGCTGGTCTAGCAGATCGCGAATGCTACCAAAAACAGCCGTGTAATGTTGCAGAAATTCAGCAACATTACCATCAAAAACATCTTGTATCGTTGTCGCCACTATTTTCAAAGCTAGGGCATTACCTGCATAACGCTCGACTACTGCTGGTAATTCTGACTCTGAGCCAGAAAAACCCTTGGCTTCAAAGATTTTTTGCCCTGCTACTACCTCTAAACCACTCAGTTGTAATGAGCGAACAGCCAGTGTTTCTCCTCCCAGTGAGGCTATATCTTTGGGTTTTTCACGTGAAGTCAGCACCAAGGAGCTTTGATGCATAACTTGTCCCAATCGTTTTATCAGTAAGCCATAATCTTCATAGCCTTCTCGATAGCATCCAGCATAAGCGCCTGTTTGCAGAATAGTCTCTACATTATCTAATACGATCAGACAGCGCTGTTGTTGTAAATATTCAATTAGTTGTGATATTCTCCCATTTACATTTTTTGGTAAGTCAGTTTCTAAAACCTGCTCGTTAGAAAAAAATTGAATTAAATTTGCCAGCAGGTCAAAAAGTGGGGGAGCATTGTAGAGCGATCGCCAGATAACGTACTCAAAACATCCTTGAACCTTTTGCGCTAATTTGGCAGCAAGAGTTGTTTTACCAATTCCTCCCATTCCCAACAGCGCCACCACTCGACAGCGTTCCTTAATCAGCCATTGCTCTAGTAGAGTCAGTTCATCTGTGCGCCCATAGAAAACAGATACATCCACCATCTCTCCCCAATCAACGCGCTTGGGGTTTTTCAAGTCTTTTTGCCCTTTTAAATCAGAGTCTGGACTTGTGTAATCGCTTTTATCCAGTTCCAAATTAAACGTCATAAACAAACGCACAAGCGTTCGTTTGTCAACCCCGGTTTCACGAGTAAGTATCTTTCTGAAAGTGACAGGAGTGATCCCAGCTTGTTCGCTTAATTCTTCTAAGGTAGATTTGGAGCCATTGTTTTTCCTAAATTCCCACTCAAGTTTGGCATTCTGAAGCTTTTGCCAGCCTTCACGAGTCAGTATAAGCCCACGATTGCGTTTGGGTTTCTCTGGTTTCATAATTTTTTAGGGAGAATTGTATTTGGAGTAATAGGCTCCTACCACTGGCATTTATGGAAGAGAGTTTTCACTAAATTATAGTTGTTGCAAAACAAGCTAAATAATTCGATAAAACCCTGTCAGAGAAACCATTTAAAAAATATAATTTTAGATAGTTAAAACTGAAATAGTAAAAGATATTGAGGGAGTTTAAACGTTATTAATCGCCAAATCTATTATTAGCAGATTAAGAGTTAATTTGTAAATTTATACCCACCATCCATGATGATATTAATAAATATCTCCTGAATTGAATTACCAAGTTTTGACTCTAGTAGAAGAAAATTTTAATTTCCTGTTTATAATTTTTGATTAATCTTGATTACTCAGTAGTTTACTATGTAATAGTAATTGGAAAGTCATTAAAAGTCAATGACAATGGCTAAAAAAAATGCTGCTAATTTAACAATTCAATTTTCGCTAGAGGAGAAAATCATCTTGGAGGAATATTGTGAGAAAATGCAGCGAACAAAGAGCGATGTAATTCGAGAGATGGTACGCACACTTAAAAAATACTTAGACAGTAGCCAAAGTATTTAGTAACTTTGGAAACCCATATTTAAAAAGTAAGCTGTTGTGCATCTAATGTTCCAGAATGAAGTCCCTAAATCTGCAAAATAGGCAGTTAAATCTCCAATTTCTACAACCAAGTTAAATACGCAATAGCTTATGGGTTTTCAAACCTCTGTAATTTTATATATGCAACGATTGAAGAAGAATTCAGAAGTCAGAATTCAGGAGTCAGAATAAATCAGTCGGGGATTCAGACCGCGCAGGAATTGAAGACCACCAAATTGAAAATTTGGTGGGGGTGCAAAAACGCCGATTATTCATCCGCCAGTCGCACAGAAAACATTGCTGAATTCTGACTCCTGACTCCTGAATTCTGTTCGATAAATTCAAAAGCCGTCTCTTGGCTCCAGGCTCAACGCAAAGTGAAGCAAAGTCAAGCCAGGGAGAAAGTCAATTCTCGATTGCTCCCAAAACTTTCAAAGAAGTAATAGTTGCTTGGGTTAAACCTGTAACACCAGTAATGTTCATTCCCTCATAAGGTCTTTCGTTTCTTAAAGTTTTTAGGCATTCACCCGTCAAAACATCCCACAACTTTACCGTTTCATCTTCGCTGCCACTTACCAGAGTTTGACTATCTGGACTAAAGGCAACTGATCTTATCCAATGGGTATGACCATGCAAAATTTTGATACATTGACCGGATTGGACATCCCACAACCTTACCGTTTGATCTACACTCCCGCTAGCCAGAAGTTTACCTTCAGGACTAAAAGCAACGGACAATACCCAGCTTGTGTGTCCTAACAAAATTTTGAGACATTCACCTGTGCTAACATCCCAAAGCTTCACAGTTTTATCTTTACTGCTACTGGCTAAGGTCTTACCTTCAGGACTGAAAGCGACGGACAATACCCAACTTGTATGTCCCGACAAAATTTTGAGACATTCACTTGTGCGAATATCCCAGAGCTTGACTGTTTGATCATCACTGCCACTGGCCAGGATATTACCTTCAGGACTGAAAGCAACCGACCATACCCCATGACTATGTTCCAAAATATTCAAAACTTGACCAGTGTTGACATCCCAAAGCCTTACAGTTTTATCATCACTGCCACTGGCGAGAATTTTACCTCCAGGAGCAAAAGCAACTGACTTTACCCAGCCAGTATGTCCCCGTAAGATGTTGCAACATTGGCAGGTGCTGCTATCCCACAGCCTCACAAGTTGATCGTAACTGCCACTTGCTAATATATTACCTTGAGGACTAAAGGCAACGGTTCTGACTCGATTAGGGTCTCCTCGCAAAGTTTTGTAGCACTTCCCATCCGCGACATCCCAGAGCTTTACGGTTTGGTCATTATTGCTGCTAATTATGGTCTGGCCACCAGGAGCAAAGGCAACAGACCACACCCCATTATTGTAGCCCTGCAAGTTTCTTAAGGCTTGACCAGTGCTAACATCCCAAAACCTCACAGTTTGGTCATCACTACCACTGACCAAAGTTTGACCATCTGGACTAAAAACAACAGAACAGACAAAACTTGTATGTCCCTGCAATGTTTTAACGCATTCTCCTGTGCGGAAATTCCATAGCTTCACAGTTTGGTCATCACTACCGCTAGCCAAAATATTACCATTAGGAGCAAAGGCGACTGACCTAACCCTGTCACTATGTCCCTGGAAAGTTCTCAGGCACTTCCCATTTGAGATACTCCAGAGTTTCACAGTTTGGTCATCACCACCACTAACCAAGGTTTGACCATCCAGATTGAAAGCAATTGAGGAAACCGAACTAGTGTGTCCATGCAAAGTTTTGAGGCATTCTCCTGTGCAGAAATCCCATAGCTTCACGGTTTTATCACTGCTAGCACTGGCTAAAATTTTACCTTGAGGACTAAAAGCTACAGATAATACCGAATTAGTATGTTTTCGTAAAATTTTATAACACTTACTATTCGGAATAGTCCACAAACGCACTGCCCAATCATCGCTGCCAGAAGCTAAAACTTCACCTTGAAGGCTGAAGGCAACAGCTCGTACCCGCTCAGGATGTCCTGTTAAAGTTTTCAGGCATTCACCTGTGTTGACATCCCACAATTTCACACTCTGGTCACTACCTCCACTGCAAAGAATGCTACCATTTGGACTGAAGGCGATCGCTCGAACCCAATCAATATGTCCTAGACAGGTCAAAAGTTGTTCGCCCTCAGCAAAGTCTCGCCACAAGCAAATCTTGCCATTTGCGTCACTCGCCGCTAAAATTTTTCCGTTGGGGCTGAATGCTAAAGCAGAAATTTTACTGAAATTTTTAGTAAAAACCGATTTAGATAAATTAGCGTTTTGGAAATTGACTTGAGGTAAACTTACACCCCGCATATCTACTTGCCAAACGCTTAGGTTAGAAAAATCATAACCTCTTAAATCTGTCTTTAACTGACGAAGCAAGTTGAGAATATTCCCGCTTGTATACCCAGGTTCCAGTGGAGATTCTCCTTGCAGCTTGACTAAAATTTCATTTAAATGATTTTCTAGTTTTTTTGGGGTTTTAAAAATAGTTAAAAGTTCATCTATAACGGGCTTAATAATTAAGCGTATTTGAGTTTCTCTAATGTAGTCTTTGGATTGAGCTTTACTCAAAGCATAATACTTCAGAAGCACAATCTTTGGAGTTGCAATTTCTTGATAAGTTTGCTGAATTAATTTACTAGTGATATATTCCATTACTACAGAGTGTAATGTGAAGAGGAAACCACTTTTTTCACTTAGCGTTGACTGAAATTTGTCGATGAGACTTCGCCTGATCAAAGACTCTAGAGCTTCTAATAACTTGTGTGGTATTACTAATGAAGTTAAATCTTCTTGCAAATTGTAGAGTGGAATTGACTCACGATTAATTGCCAGCCAGTACATAACCACACGCTCTAAATTAGATAAACGCTCAAACTGCTGCTCTAAAACAGCACAGATATCGCCAAAAACAGATGTCTTTTGGTTCAAGAACCCACAAATATCACCATTAAAGACATCTTGAATAGTCGTTGCAACTATCTTCAAAGCCAATGGATTACCAGAATAAAGCTCAATCAGTGCTTTCTCTTGGGATTCTGCTCCAAACAGACCTTTGAGGTGAAAAATTTTTTTTCCTTCTTCCTCTTTCAGACCCCTCAGTTGTAATGAACGAACAGGTAGTGCTTGTCCTTCGTGTGACGCCACGTCTTTGGGTTTTTCACGTGAAGTCAGCACCAAGGAGCTTTGATGCATAACTTGTCCCAATCGTTTTATCAGTAAGCCATAATCTTCATAGCCTTCTCGATAGCATCCAGCATAAGCGCCTGTTTGCAGAATAGTCTCTACATTATCTAATACGATCAGACAGCGCTGTTGTTGTAAATATTCAATTAGTTGTGATATTCTCCCATTTACATTTTTTGGTAAGTCAGTTTCTAAAACCTGCTCGTTAGAAAAAAATTGAATTAAATTTGCCAGCAGGTCAAAAAGTGGGGGAGCATTGTAGAGCGATCGCCAGATAACGTACTCAAAACATCCTTGAACCTTTTGCGCTAATTTGGCAGCAAGAGTTGTTTTACCAATTCCTCCCATTCCCAACAGCGCCACCACTCGACAGCGTTCTTTAATCAGCCATTGCTCTAGTAGAGTCAGTTCATTTATGCGCCCATAGAAAACAGATACATCCACCATCTCTCCCCAATCAACGCGCTTTCTAAACTCCAAGGCTGAAAGTCTCGCCAAATCGGGATTTAACTTAAGATAGTCTTGGGGATTTAACTCTAAGTTAAACGCCATGAATAAATAAACTAGCGTTCGTTTGTCAACCCTTTCCTGGTTAGTAAGTATCTTTGCGACTGTATTTGAAGTTAATCCAGCGCGTTCACTTATTTCTTCTAGAGTGTACTTGGAGCCAGATTTTTCTCGGATTTCCCCTTCAAGTTTTGCCTGCTGAAGTTTTTGCCAGCCTTCAGGAGTGAGTATAACGCCACGATTCCGTTTTGGCTTGTGCCGATTCATAAATCATGAATACCTATTTTTTACAGCAAAAGCTCATGGACAGACCTTTAAAAATAGTGATTCCCGTCAGTTTTGGCTCAAAGCTTGGTCATGCATGGAATCAGGGCTAACAATAGAACTCTTGCATCAATATTTTGTGGTATGATTAAGAGTTATTTAAATTTCATCTTTGACAATTCAAATAGTAAGAGTTTATAAATTTTTTCGATCAAGTACTATCAGGCGTTCGCTAACTAAAAAATGGCAACAAACGCTGTTTAAGTTATTGATTAATTCCTGAGATTATTTGATAAATTTAATTTTTTAATCGATTACAAATTATTCCAACAGTGAACACTAGTTACCGATAACTGATATTGATGTGGTGTTTCGCCAAATATGAAATCGATAACTGAGGAGTTTATAACAAATAAATTATCCAATCTTATAAGGCAGACAAGATGTCCGCCCCACAAGAATTAATTGGATGTTTTTTAGTTGGAAGTCTCTCTGAGAACAGTTAAACCAGCGCTGCTGTTGTTTTCAATGTAAAAATCTTCTCAATCACATCTTCTACTACCTTATCTGGCGTAGAAGCACCAGAAGTAATTCCCACAACAATTTCTCCATCAGGCAACCAGTTTTCTGTAGTTATTAACTGCCCATTTAATTGCCGATGTTCAATAGAATATCCTGATTTAAGGCGTTCAACAGTATCAATATGATAAGAAGGAATTCCTCGCTCAAAGGCAATTTGTTGCAACTGAGTAGTATTCGAGGAATTAAACCCACCAATTACTACCATCAAATCTAAATTATGTTCCACTAATTCCAACATCGCATCTTGACGTTCTTGAGTGGCATCACAAATGGTGTTGAAGCTTTGAAAATGCTGATTTAATTCGGTGGGGCCATATTTCTGTAACATAGTTCGCTCAAAAAGCTTACCGATTTGCTCAGTTTCGCCTTTAAGCATTGTAGTTTGGTTAGCAATGCCAACTCTTTCTAAATCGCGATCGGGGTCAAATCCTGCTGAACAAGCTTTCGCAAATTTTGTCAGAAATTCTTCACGGTTGCCACCATTGATAATATAGTCAGCAACATATTCTGCTTCTTGCAAATTCAACACTATTAAATACTTGCCAGCGAAGGAACTAGTCGCAACTGTTTCTTCGTGCTTATATTTGCCGTGAATTATTGATGTATAATCGATTTTTTTGTGCTTTTCTACTGTATTCCAAACTTTAGATACCCAAGGACAAGTTGTATCAACAATTTTGCAGCCTTTCTCGTGAAGTATCTGCATTTCTTGAACGCTAGCTCCAAAAGCGGGTAATATGACTACATCACCAATTCCAACAACAGAAAAGTCTTTATTCTTTCCTTCAATGGGGATGAATTCTACTTGCATCTCCTGCATCCGCTGATTTACAGAAGGGTTGTGGATAATTTCGTTAGTAATCCAGATGTGTTCTGTGGGGAAGTGCTGACGAGTTTCGTATGCCATCGCTACAGCCCGTTCTACACCCCAGCAAAAGCCAAAGGCCTGCGCTAGTCGGATTGTCACATTACCCCGTTGCAGAGTGTAATTGCGATCGCGAATTTCCTGAATCAAGTTACTCTGATACTCAGATTGCAACTGGGTAGCAACTTCTGCTTGATGACCAAAGCCCTTGCGATTGTAATTTTCTGAATGTTGGAGGCTGCGCTTAAAAGCTTTTGTATCCATTAGATTTGTCTACTTAAACTCACTATTTCTTATTTTCTCGCGCCTAGACGCGATTGATACAGAGTTGTCTTCAAAGATATTACTTCTTTTTGGGCTTTAGCCTTTTTCTGGCGCAGAACGTTGACGCTGGGGTTTTAATTCAATCTCACTATAAATCTGCAATGCAGAACGCCAAACCATATAGCCTTCAGGACTTAAGTGTAAGCCATCAGTAGTAAATTCGCGGCGGAGATTTCCTTGCTTGTTGGTAAACAAGGGATATAAATCGAGGTATTTGACACCTTTTTTGGTAGATAAGCTTTGTAATTGCTGATTTAACTGGCGGATGCGGCTATTGGCAACAGCCAATAGTTTATCTCGTCCTTTCCAAGTTGCTTCTTCTGCCCCATGTGGCAAAATCGATTGGACAACAATTTGCGCTGTGGGATGCTTCTTTTGTAAGTAATTGATAATTTGCCGCTGATTATCTAAAATTTCCCCATTGCTCATCCCCTTAATTAGATCATTAATACCAATCATCACAAAAATCACTTCTGGCTGGGTGCGGTCAAATATTTTTAATCTTTTCAAGAGTCCATTGCTGGTTTCGCCAGAAATTCCTTGATTGAGCCAATTGTTCCCTTCGGGTAATAACTCAGGGGGAAACCACAAACTTAGAGAATCTCCCGCCAGGATGGTTAAATGCGGGGGACGTTGGTCAGCGGCGACCTTGGCTTCTTGGTTGAGGATATCTACCCACTCTCGATAACTGAGTTGGTGACGGCGACCTAAATCAGGTGTAGCAATTTGCGGTGAGTTATTTAGTTTGATTGGCTCTGGGGATGTGATTATCCCAAAAAAAGCGGCCAATCTCTGCTGTTGCCAAATTAACAGGATGACCGCCAACATTAGGATGCCGTTGGTTAACAGCGAGAAAAATGCCCAGATAGGAAAGGTTTTTGCAGATGTAGACACGACTAGCGAAATTTACCAATTATTTGAATCAAATTTTAACGCTAGCGATCGCAAATTACCCAATCTTCAAGTGTAAATTGGCGAGAAAGGGAAGCAAACTCCTAACTCCTAACTCCTAACTCACCACTCAGTACTCTCTACTAAGTGGGACGATCGCCAAACTCGGAGTTGTAACCTTCTTCACCGTGTTCGTTGATATCCAAACCTTGCAATTCAGCTTCCTCTTTGACTCGCAGCCCGACTGTAGCATCGATAACTTTGAGAATAATCCACGTACCAACACCTGCGATTACATAAGCAACGGCAATTGCTACTAGTTCAACTCCCAATTCACCAAAATTACCACGCAGCACTCCGTTTTTACCTCCTCCGTTGACTTGAGTAGTGGCAAAGATGGCTGTTAAAATTGCCCCCACTGTACCACCAACGCCATGCACGGGATAGGTATCTAAAGCATCGTCAATTTGCAGCTTATGCTTGAAACTCACGGCATAGAAGCAAACAAAGGTGGTGATGAAACCAATTAAAATCGCTGATAGTGGTGTGACAAATCCGGCGGCGGGAGTGATACCCACTAAGCCAGCAACGGCTCCTGTCGCTGCTCCTACGGCTGTTGGTTTACCCCGTAAAACCCCTTCCAAAATAAGCCACATCAATGCACCCGCCGCCGCTGCCGTATTGGTGGCGACAAAGGCTGTTGTTGCCACATTTGTAACTAAGTTACCAGAAGTTCCACTGGCAATAGATAAAGCACTCCCAGCGTTAAAACCGAACCAACCAAACCACAACAAGCCAGCACCCAGCAAAATAAACGGAACGTTGTGCGGCGGGCTAAGACGATCGGGATGGGTTTTGCGAGGACCAAGGACGATCGCTGCTACCAAAGCTGAAACGCCGGAACTAATATGAACTACTGTGCCACCGGCAAAGTCCAGGGCACCTAATCCACCATACAAACCTAAAAATCCACCTTTCGCCCAGACCATGTGAGCCAGAGGAGCGTAAATAAAGGTTGACCACAGTAGGACAAACAGCGAATAGGCGCGGAAACTCATCCGCTCTGCGATCGCTCCAGAAATTAAGGCTGGGGTGATAATGGCAAACATGGCTTGATAGATCATGAATGCCTGATGGGGTATTGTTCCGGCATAAGAGACGACTTCTGGCGGGTTTGACCCTTTGAGATAATCGGTTATCTCTAACCCGACACCATTCAACCCCAGCCATTGCAATCCACCGATAAACGGTAAACCTGGCGCAAATGAAAGACTATAGCCCCACAGAATCCAGGTAACTCCGACGATCGCCATTAACACAAAGCTCATCATCAATGTGTTTAGAACGTTGCGCGATCGCACAAATCCACCATAGAAAAATGCCAATCCTGGTGTCATTAGCAGCACAAGTGCTGCTGAAATCAGCATAAATGCCGTATCTCCAGTATCAGCAGTAGGCGGGGCAGCAGTTGGGGTTTGGGCAAAAGCATTGCCCATCAACGGCCCTCCTAAAAACAGTAGGCTGATAGCTCCAATCATCACAACTTTCTTCAACACTTTTTTTCTTCCTAAGCACCAACGATTTGTATACTTAACTACATTTGATTACTTTTATTGCCACATTTTTGTCTTGAAAGTTACTTAACCTGAATGTTCTTGAAATGTTAACAAAAATATAATCCTGATTGTCGTTGCTAAAATTTCAATCAGCGTATAAACACGCAATCATTACATTGCATCTTTTTTTTTGAAGAAGAGAAGAATAGTATTTTATTCAAGCCTGAGAAAATTCCAAATTTTTAGTTACTTACTGTTACAAACCAAAATAATTGTGATAGTTGACAAGTTGTGAAAAGACTTTTGCAATTTTGCATGGGATTATTATCTGTTTAAAAGGGAAAGTTATAAAAGTTATTGGTGAAAAATAATAAGAACTTTTACTTAAGTTCTGGGAGCAAACATGATAATTAAAACACTCATTAAAGCTAAACATCCTCCGATTAAGTCGTAGCGATCTGGAGTTACCCCGTCTACTTTCCAACCCCAAAGCATTGCCATTGCGATAAACACGCCGCCATAAGCCGCATACACTCTGCCAAAATTTGTTGGTTGTAGAGTTGCAATAACCCCATAGAAAGCTAAAGCAATTCCCCCCAATATGCCCAACCAAAACGGTTTACCTTCGCGTAACCACAACCAGATTAGGTAGCCGCCCCCAATTTCCAATAAACCAGCCCAAAAAAAATACAGCAGGGATTTAATCATTTAAACGATTATTTAATAACATATAACTCAGTAAAATTACGCTAACGCTTTTAAGTAAACTGTTGTCATTAATTAAAGTAAGTTTGTTGAATTGGGCATTGAGCATTAGGCATTGGGCATGGGGCATGGGGCATTAGTTATTTCCTTCTCCCCTGCCTCCCCTGCTCCTCTGCTTCTTCCCCACTCCCCAGAATGTAGATAAGGCTCAAGGATGAAAGCACCATTACCTGATAACGAAGCCCAGAGAATCGAGGCAATTTTGCAGTATAAGATTCTCGATACGCCATCGGAAGCCACCTTTGACGATCTGACTCGTTTAGCCTCGTATATTTGTCAGACTCCTATTGCCTTAATTAGCTTAATTGATACAAATCGCCAGTGGTTCAAGTCAAAAGTCGGTTTGGATACCCCAGAAACACACCGAGATTTCGCATTCTGTGCCCATGCCATTCTCCAGCCTGATATTTTTGTCGTGCCTGATACAAGAGATGACGAACGGTTTGCAACAAATCCACTGGTGACATCTGATCCAAATATTCGGTTTTATGCTGGTGTACCTTTAACTAACCCTGAAGGATACGCCCTCGGAACCCTGTGTGTAATTGACTACGTACCACGAGAACTTAATCTAGAACAATTAGAGGGATTACGAACTTTAGGTCATCAAGTCATCAAGCAACTGGAATTGCGCCGAAATTTAGCAAGTTTGGTACTTGTTACCAAGAAAAGCAACCAGGCACAGAAGGTACGCAAGCAATTTTTTAAAAAGATTGCAGCAAGTTTTGGTTTCTCGTCGGTAATTTTAGTTCTGATTGGGGTGGTTTCTTATCAGAATACAAGAATATTGACTAATTTTAATCGCAGTATAGTAAAACATACTTATAAAAAACTTAACAGCCTAGAGAAAATACTGTCCCAGGTAAAGGATGCTGAGATTGGACAACGTAGTTACATCTTCACTGGAGAAAAATTTTATCTAAAATCGTATCAAACAGCACTTAGTAACGTCGATCAAGAAATTGCCCAGCTAAAGAATTTAACAGTAGCTCAAGCGAATCAACAAAAGCAGATTGCAACGCTTGAATTTCTGATAACGGCTAAACTTACTGAACTAAAACAGACTATCGACTTGCGGCAGAACAAGGGATTAGAGGCGGCGTTGCAAGTACTGCTGAAAAACGATCGAGAAAATCTCATGGATGATATTCGCAAGGCGATCAATGAGATAGAAAATGAGGATAGGGGACAAATCCAAAAGCAGTCACAAGCTGCAAAGGCTTGGACTCGAAACACAGTTCTGACACTGGCGATCGCTATTTGCCTAAGTTTTATCGTTCTTGCTGTAGTATACTACTCGATCTATCGTGAGGTTATTGAGCGGAAGAGAACAGAAGAAACCTTAAATCAAGAACGCAACTTTATCTCAGCAGTCCTTGATACAATCGGTGCGTTGGTAATAGTTCTCGATTCTCAAGGGCAAATCGTTCGTTTCAATCAAGCTTGTGAGCAAATAACTGGTTATTCCTTTGATGAGGTGAGGGGTAGGTATTGTTGGAACTTGTTCCTCATTCCCGAAGAGGTGGAGCCAGTCAAAGCAGTTTTTGACCAGTTACGATCTGGTCAACCTTCCAATAATTATGAAAATTATTGGGTAATGAAAGATGGGAGTCGGCGGCTGATTGCCTGGTCGAATACCACTTTAAAAGACTATGAGGGCTATGTTGAGTACATTGTCGTCACTGGCATTGACATTACCGATGGCAAACGCGCACAACAGCATCTAACTGCACAATATGTTGCAACCCGCGTTTTAGCCGAGTCCGCCACAATTAGCGAAGCTACTCGCAAAATCTTGCAAGGAATCTGTGAGAGTTTGGCATGGGATTTGGGTGAAATCTGGATGGTAGATGAGCAAGCAAATGTGCTGTATTTTCTCGATATCTGGCATAAAGCATCCATTGAAATGCAAGAGTTTGAAATACTGAAGCGGCAAACCACCTTTGCACCCGGAATTGGACTACCTGGAAGGGTTTGGGCTAGTTCTGAACCTGTTTGGATCGCTGATATCGCTAAAGATATTAATTTTCCTGACTTCAAAATAGCTGCTCAAGTAGGACTACACGCAGCTTTTGGTTTTCCGATCCGCAGCGGTAACAAAATCCTCGGTGTGATTACCTGCTTCAACCGGGAAATCCAGCCCCTTGATGAAGATTTAGTAAAAACAATGAATTCTATCGGCGAGCAAGTAGGGCAATTTATCCAGCGTAAACAGGCTGAAGAAGAAATACAACGCCAAAATTTGCGATCGCAACTATTTACCGAAATCACCCTGAAGATTCGTCAGTCTTTGGATATCGAAGAAATTCTCCAAATCACTGTCAAAGAGGTACAAAAGATTCTCCAGACTGACCGAGTTTTAATTTATCAGCTTTTGCCAGATCAGTCTGCAAATACCGTTATTGAAGCAGTAGTTTCTGGTTTACCAGCAATCAAAGAGCAAAACAACGCCGCCCCCTACTTTGAAGCAGAATATCTCCACCAGTACAATCTACAGCAGTATCGTCAAGGCAAGATTTTCGGACTGGATAATTTGGATCTCCTGGAAGTTGAACAAAGCCATCTGGAATTAATGCAACAGTTTGGGGTCAAAGTCAATTTGGTTGTACCTATTCTTGTCAAAGAAGAACTTCGCGGTTTGCTCATAGTTCATCAGTGTGACGATTCCCACCACTGGTCTAGTTTTGAAACCGATCTTTTGCGGCAAATAGCCGACCAAGTAGGTATTGCTTTAACCCAAGCCCAACTATTAGCAGCCGAAACTCGTCAGCGACAAGAACTTGAAATTGCCCGTCGCCAAGCTGAATTAGCTTCGCAGACGAAAAGTGCCTTTTTGGCAAATATCAGTCATGAAATTCGCACTCCGATGAACGCTGTGTTGGGGATGACCAGTTTGGTCTTAGATACTCCTTTAGACGAAGAACAGCGAGATTTTATTGAAATAATTCGCAGTAGTGGAGACGCTCTTTTAAGTTTGATCAACGAGATTTTGGATCTTTCCAAACTTGAGGCTGGAGAGATGGCTCTCGAAACTCTCGATTTTAACCTATCCACTTGTGTAGAAGAAGTGGTGGAATTATTGGCTCCCTCAGCCCATAACAAGGGATTAGAAATTGCTGCAATAATCGATCGCAATGTCCCCACCCAACTCAAAGGAGATACTGGTAGGCTGCGGCAAATTTTGATGAACTTAATCAGCAACGCGATCAAATTTACCAGCGCTGGCGAGGTATTAGTGCAAGCCGAATTGCGTTCGCCCTTGGCGTTGGCAGAGCCATCGCTTTCCTCAACTACAGCCACCATCCATTTTGCGATTACAGATACAGGTCTTGGCATTAGCTCTGAAGACCAACGCAAACTCTTTACACCATTTACTCAAGTGGATGCTTCGACCACTCGCAAGTATGGTGGTACCGGTTTGGGATTAGCCATCTGTAAACAACTTGTAACTTTGATGGGAGGAGCGATTGGGGTAGAAAGCCAGATGGAAAAAGGATCTAAGTTTTGGTTTGAGTTGCTTTTTACCAAACAAGTTGAGCCTGTTGAGCCAAAATGCGAACGCGGAATTTTGCAAAATCGCCGCTTATTGGTAGTGGATAACAACACTACTAATTATAAAATTATCTCCCATCAAGCTACTCATTGGGGAATGGAGGTAGATCGAGTTGACAGTATTGCTGCGGCCGTTAAAGTTATTCAGCAAGCTAGCGAGGAGGGTAAATTATATCATGTTGCCTTGGTTGATATGCAAATAGCCCAAACAAATGGCATGACAATAAAAGAACAAATTCCAGCCAATTCTGCAATTACTGAGATTCCTTTAATTCTGCTCGCTTCTACTAATCAACGGGATGAAGTACAACAGGCGCTCAAAATCGGATTTGCTACTTATTTATTCAAACCCATTAAGCCATCACGACTCCTTGATGCCATCATAAATATTTTAGAAACTCAGCCGGAATCAGAACAAGAATTTAGAGGCAGGGAGCTAGAGGCGATAGAAGAAATTTCGAGTCCAGAAACTTCAGATATTCTGACTTCTTCCTCTAACCTTTCTACTAAATCCAAGTTAAGAATTCTCTTAGCCGAAGATAATTTGGTGAATCAGAAAGTAGCACTAAACCAACTCCAGAGTTTGGGCTATAAAGCCGATGTCGTTGCCAATGGAAAGGAAGTTTTGCAGCTATTAGAAAAAATTCCTTACGATTTGATTTTAATGGATTGCCAAATGCCAATTCTCGACGGTTTGGAAACTACAAAAGAAATTCATCGTTGGCAAGAGGATGCTTTTGCATTGGGTCATCGTCCTGTAGTGATTGCGATGACAGCTAATGTAATGAAAGAAGACGAACAAACCTGTCTAAATGCCGGAATGGACGACTATTTGAGTAAGCCAGTATTTAAAGAAAAATTGGCTGAAACTTTAGAGCATTGGACAGGTGTGATCGTTTCCCAGCAAGAGGCAGGTGTGTATGAACAGACTGTTTCCGGTGACTTAGCAATTGATTGGGAACACTTGCATCGGATATCGGGAAATGATGAAGAATTTGAATTAAATTTATTGCAAATATCCATTGAAGATATTAAACCACGTTTAGAAATAATGAAAGCAGCGATCGCAGCTGATGACTTTGGGCAAATATCACGAGAAACTCATCACCTTAAAGGTGCTAGTGCCAACATTGGAGCTACAGCTATGTACTTAGCAACTGACAAACTAGAACAATTAGCTAGCGATCGAGACCTTAAAGGTGCTACTAATTTAATTTTAGAATTAGAAGAATTTGTCAACTGCATTCAATATTTTTTAATTAAAAACAAAGTCGTGAAGCAGGCGGGAGGTAGGAGGTAGGGGGCAGGTGGGCAATGGTTTCCATAACACTACATCAAGGACAATTGCCCGATTCATCCCGACACTTGACATTATGTAAATTATGTATTACATTTGTAGTACATAAAAAGCCTCCTCAAAAGCATTGCAATAATGCTTTCCTTGGGTCTGTAGCTCTAACGGTAGAGATCCCGGATGTCACTTGTGCCCTGACAGAAAAAGCTTACATACTTGCTCAATGGTAGAGCAATCGTCTCTAAAACGATAAGTTGCAGGTTCAATTCCTGCGGTGTAACCACAGCTTTTTCAACTCGCATGAGGTGTGAGTGTAACTCTCACAGGGAGGGTATCGGTTCAATCCCGATCAGATCCACTAATACGAATTCGTAATTAAAACAAGAGGTGATTGTAATGGTTCATATTCGATTTGAAGGACGTTCTGTTGATGTGCCAAAAACACAATTGGGAATTGCAGCAGGGATGAATGATGTAGCAGTAAAGGAGCGCGTTGCTCGGCATTTAGATGTGAATAGCGATCGCCTTTCTGCCTATGTAATCGATCGCCGTCCTAGTGGCGATCTGATCGTTCGCCCGGAAGCTGTCTATGGTTAGATAGGAGTTAAGAGTTAGGAGTTAGGAGTTTTGAATAAATTAGTTTCTTCGATCGAACGCTTTTAATTTTTCACTCTGAACTTATGATCTAGCACTTTTAAAGCAGAAGGTAAGAAAGTATAAAACATAAACCTTTCCTTCATTTCTAATTACATAGTTTTATTCCGCGCCCTAACTTGTAAAGCCTACACACACACTCCGGCAACGGAATGCAGGTTCAAATCCTGTCGCTCCCTTTGATGGGAGCGTAGCCAAATTGGTATAGGCAATTGTGAAAACTGCTTTGCTAACTTGTGCGGAATTTCAATTATTTGAATTGTATTTATCTATAACCTGTACTCAATACGGAGGTGAGTTCAATGATGTTAGCTAACTCATGTTTAATGACAACTCAATTAGAAAAACTGCATTTAAACAACGTGAGATATGAGCGAACATCGTTTGAGCGAGATTGTAATTGAGCGTCCTCGCGGTGGGAGGAGAATTAGCCTCAAAAAGGTGACTGGCTTTAAGAAGCAATTATACAAAATCACCCAGGATGCAATTCAGGATGGATTGTTGAATCCCTATTTGATTAAACCAACAAATAAATCTAAGTATCTTTCAGACCATCTCGGCCCTCTGCGTCGGTTTTTGCGATCGCAAGTCGGACAGCCTTGGAATGAGGTTTACAGCCAATTGTGTCAACGATTAGATCCCAGCACAATGGCAGGACAGCATGTTATCGATCATGTATGGGACTACGTTGAACGGTATGTGGAAATAATTGATGGTGGTTTCTATAGCAAACCTTATCAAGGGTATGGAAATCAGCTAGATACAAGCTATCGCGATCGCTTCTATATCCATCCTGAAACCGGAATTCTTTGTGCAGTCGAGAAAATACCTCGAAAGCAGAAGCAAAAGCAGGAACAAACGGATATTCTCATCATTGATAATTATCATCAATACCAAAAGCTAAACGAGATTTGGTATTTAATTACCTTTGAAGATATTCCGCCAGTACACACTCATTATGTGATGGATGCTGTCAAGGGTAAAATTAATTATTCTGCTGCAACTTATAGAGGTCAAACAATTTACGCTGTTAGGAAACAGCAGTGTAACAAGAAAGAAATTCGATTTATTTTAAATCAACTTTCTAAAACCTAAAATTTTCACTTCGTGCCCTAACTGAAAAAGCTTACATACTAGCCGAATGGTAAGGCACTTGAATGAAGATCAAGCAACTATGGGTTCAAATCCCGTGTGTGAATCAACAGCTTTTTCGACTTGCACGAGGTGATCTTATTTCATTTCAATATGGAGGTGATATCATGTCCGCTTGATTACTTACTAAACCCCAAGAACCCCACTCCGCCAAAGCTGCGCTTTGTCTCCCCTCCCGAAGAGCGGGGAGGGGCTGGGGGTGGGGTGCAATGACTCTGGGAATCATAACTAATTATGCGGACATGATATGAGAACGATGAAGAAGATTAATGATTTCAACATCGAGCCTGAAGATTTCGACGATTTCTGCTTTTGAACCCTTGAGCAAACGTCGTCGTGGCTTCCCATCTGAAAAAGCTGTTAAACGTGGCTATCGCCTTGTTCATGGCGACAAGGAACTACAGGAAAAGCTTGGTAACAATGACCTTTATCTTTGTGGTTCTGGTCGCTGCTTTCAAGAAGTGCTGTCGCAATCGCGGCAGATATGATGGCAGCTTACGCAGCTACTACTTTTAGGGAGTAGTACTAACGATTTCGATACGTTACATCAAATTTCGGGGTTGCATATTTGCGGGATGATTTTACTATTTTTGTGGGATGGGCAACAGTCCCTTGTATTTCTAGGCGGGCAGGATGCCCACCCCACAAGAATCATCCCTTAATTCAGCAACGCCCAAATTTCTAATTGGCAGTTGTTGCCGCGCCCCGATCGCAGAAGCTTACATAATTTTGCAAAAGTTATACACAATGCTTCTACAACTTGCGCGGTGACTTTATCACCTCGCGTGCAACATCTGCCTCCTCATCCATCACAACTAGAGGAGGTTCATAATGAATACCGCAGAACGTGACCTGCGTTTGGAAATGCTCAACAGTTTGCTCACAACTCCTCACCGCAAGCTTGAGCAAGTCGCAGAAATTCATCAGTTGATTGTTGAACTCGATCCCATCTTCTACGGACACCTGGCAGTTTGGTATCAGCGTCATGGTGATGTCCGCGACCACAAGGAGGTGTTTGTTGCTCACTTGTTAACTAGCAATCTGACTGAACACCGAGATGCTGGATTTATGATGCTGCAAGAGTTTCCACCCTATCAGGTGGCTCGTGTGGTGGACTTTATGAAGCAGCAGCAGAATAAACTGCCTCGTTCGGCTCGGACTGCGGTACGACGTTACTTGAAGACACGGGAGAGCAATCCGGCTCTGTTCGATCGCGCCGCTTTGCGGGGTCGTAAAGCAATGAAGCACTTATATGCTTCACTGCACATTAAGCCAAATGAGCGGGCAAATGCGATTCTATTCCGCGATACTCCTCCAGAGGGTTCCTTGGCAAATGTGCTGAAGCAGCTTGCTAAGGCAGAAAGTGCCGCAGAACAGGCACGGCTGATTGTGGAGTTCAACATTCCCTACACGATCGCAATTGGTGCAATCAAGCAACTTACACCAGTTGTCTTGGTGGCGTTAATCAACAGCATGACTCCTCAAGAAGCGATCAACAACCTCAAGTCTCTCCAGACTAGAGGCGCAATGGATCACCCACAAGTCAAGAAGCTGATTGATTCCAAGCTGGAAGCAGCGTCTAAGAGTACGCGTGTCTCAGCATTTAAAGCACAGATTGCCGCAGACGCAGGAGATTTTGACGCAGACACCGTTGCCCAACTGGAAAAGGTGACAAACGAACAGGTAAAGCGGCGTGGTGCGATCGCTCGTCCAACTGCTTTACTAGTGGACAAGTCTGGTTCAATGGAAAATGCGATCGCGATCGGTAAACAACTCGCTGCCCTAATTTCTGGTATCACTAAGGCAGAATTGTTTGTCTACGCCTTTGACACC
The DNA here is from genome assembly GCF_034530635.1 of Nostoc sp. EspVER01. Taxonomy (NCBI): domain Bacteria; kingdom Bacillati; phylum Cyanobacteriota; class Cyanophyceae; order Nostocales; family Nostocaceae; genus Nostoc; species Nostoc sp. EspVER01. Next base: position 131,422 of record NZ_JAVRCS010000004.1, on the reverse strand, counting down.
ATTCCTTACGCTATTACAGCAAAGGGCAAGGAGTTGACCGATTGGGAGCGGGCCTTCCAACACATCAATGCTGGTGGTGGTACTAGCATCGGCTGTGCATTGGAAACAATGCGGAAGAAGAAGCAGGTAGTTGACCAGATTATCATAGTGACGGATGAGGGCGAAAATGCGGCTCCTTACTTCGGTGAAGTCTACAAGAATTACTGCCGGGAGTTGGCGATAATGCCCAACGTGGTGATTGTCCGTGTGGGTGGTCATTACGACTGGGTGGAGAGTCAATTGAAGCAGCAGCAAGCACCTGTAGATACGTTTACTTTTGCGGGTGACTACTACAGTTTGCCGAACATCGTCCCACTGCTAACGCGCCCCTCTCGCCTGGATTTGCTGATGGAGATTTTGGATATGCCGTTGCCTGTGCGAGATGATAAATAAGTTCTAAAATTATAACAATGCTTATTATTATAAATAGTAAGCATTGATTTTTTGTAAACTTTAACCGCTTGTATTTTCCTCAAGCCAAGCAACTAAATCAGATATATTTTAAAAATCCAAAAACTCTTCTCCTAAACCTTCTAATTGCTCAGTAGTTAATACCTGGAGACGTTCAATTATTAATGAATCTATCTTACCAAAGCGTCTATTGAAAAGGCGTAAAGTATATTTCAATGCTTCCTTCTGCTCTCCCCTTTGTTCTCCCTTCTGCAAAATATCTTGATAAATTACTGACTCTTGCATAAGATCCTCCTGCAATAATTGACGAATAAAATCTTTTTCAAACTTTAACCCGGCTAAAATCTCGGTGTAAGCAGCAGTATTTTCCCGGATTTCTCACCACACCTCTTAAAGCCTTCGCTTGTGCAGGGGAGAAGTAATGAGTAAGAAGTAAGAAGTAAGAAGTTTTTACTTATTACTCATTACTCATGAGTCATGACTCATGACTCATTACTCATTACTCATTACTCATTACTCATTACTCATTACTTCTCCTCTGCTCCATCAAATCGCTCTACAGCAAAATCTCTCTTTTCATCTCTTCTAATTTTATGTAGTATATTGTATTATATTAATATCCTGCGTGCCCCAACTTTTGGAGCCTACATACTAGTACGAGAGGAACGGTACACTGCCAAATGCAGTGGGCGTGTGTGAACGGGGAGTGCGAAGAACCTGGGAGGTTGGCTTAAAAGTAGCCATCCTTGAAAGAGTGTGTAACAACTCACCAGCGGAGTCCCTCTAGTAACTGAGAACACGCAATGCTCCAGCAACTTGCACGCAGAATTATATTAATTCGTAATTAAAAAAGTGATATTTCATCACGGTTTCTAGGGTTGCATTGGTAGCCTTATTTTTGAAAATTGGTATTAGTTATGGCTAACATATTTAACCTAATCAACCAAATTGCGATCGCAGAAGCACAGTTATATACCACCCAATTCCTTGCACCCTGTGTCAAAGGTGGACGAGTTCGCACAAGGGTAGCCGGGATGGTTTACACCTTCACGCCAAAGCCTAGTAAATTTGAAGGTTGGGGCATCTTTCAGGCTGTAGATGAAAAAACAGCAAAGGTTGTAGAAGAAGCAGACTTACCCCAAATTGCAGAATACCTGCAACACTTTCCCCAAATACGGCTGCGGTTAGCACACCAACTGCAAAAACAAACTTGGTTAGCATACCCAGTGAATGAAGCAGATGTGCGTCAACGGTTGAAGGTGGTTAAGCCGATCGCAGTCCACTTAGTTACTGAGGGTATCGCTTTTGAGCAAATCATTGCCCGATGGAATGGACAGTCTTGCTGGTTCGAGGAAATAGATCGCCGAACCGATCCGGTAATTGTTGAAACTCTGCAATCTGCCGTCAAGCAACTCATTCCTGCGGAAGAATTACAGTTTAAAGGCATTACTCCAGAAATCCTCACAGTGTATGAATTAGCAACTCGGCGCATTGAGGGATTTACTCAACCCCAACAGGATGAAAAGCGATTGAGAAAGGCATTGCAAATGGGTGGCGGTACTTTAACTCAATTCCATGATCGCAACGATTACTGGACAGTCGATTGGACAACTGCTGATGGAGTTCGCCATAGTAGTGCGATCGCTAAAAATGACTTGACTGTTGTCAGTTCTGGTATTTGTCTGAGTGGACGCGATCGCGATTTTGATTTGCAATCCTTAGTAGGTGTAATGGAACACCAAGAGTATTAATTACGAATTACGAATTATTATGAGTATCTTTTTTCACGAACAGCTTTACCGCACTAATGCTGTGATGGCAAAGCTGAAAAACTATCCTGTAACCATTTGTGGAGCTGGAGCATTAGGAGCTAACATAGCTGAAAACTTAGCTCGGTCTGGTTTTGATAAACTTACAGTGATAGATCGCGATCGCATTGAGGAGCGTAACCTTTCAACTCAGCCTTACTACCGTTCCGATGTGGGAGCGTTTAAGGCGAAGATTTTGGCGAACAATTTATATAGAGCAATTGGGACTAAAGTTGATGCCAAAACAAAGGAGTTGACACCAGCAAATACAACTCAATTACTCCAAGACAGCCAGCTAATTGTCGATGTTTTTGATAACAGCTTGGCACGTCAAGCAGTGAAAGATTATGCTGAAAAATTAAGCATACCTTGTCTTCATGCTGGACTATCGGCTGATTATGCAGAAGTGATTTGGAATGACGTTTATCGCGTTCCTTCCGAGGTGAATGATGATGTCTGTGATTATCCGCTTGCGCGAAACCTGGTGATATTAACCGTTGCTGTGGCGTGTGAAGCGATCGTTTCATTCATTGCCACAGCAGAACAGCGTAACTTCAGTATCACCCAGAAGGATCTGACTGTTAAATCTTTATTTTTGTAGAAGGTACTTGTCCCGCCGCCGCGATCGTGGCTCAAAATGGAAAATGTTTAAGCTTAGCGATCGCCATCTCCCAATTACTGATACAAATCACTTCCCCTGCTCCCCTGCTCCCCTGCTCCTCTGCTCCTTTACTCCCTACTCCTCTATATTCAGCAATTTCGCCATCGCCAACCGTTGCAGTTTCCCGGTAGCACCACGAGGTAGTTGATCTAAAATGTGAATTTGCTTGGGAACTTTGAAGTCTGCCAGCATAGTTGCACAGTGAGCTAAAAGTTCTTTTTCGCTAACTTCTGCTTTCAGAACCACAGCTGCGTGGATATCTTCTCCTAAAGATTTGTGGGGGACGGCAAAGGCTAAGGCTTCGGCGACGGCAGGATGGCGCAGTAAGACATCATCCACTTCTAAAGGAGAAATTTTTTCCCCACCCCGGTTAATCAATTCTTTAATCCGTCCAGTCAAGCGGAGATAGCCGTCTGCATCCACTGCACCCTGATCTCCGGTGCGGAACCAACCGTTCACAAAAGCAGTAGCGTTAGCTTCTGGGTTGTTTTCGTAGCCATCTATAACATTGGGTGCTTTTATCACCACCTCGCCCAAGCTTCCCTGAGATAATAGGTTGCCTTCGGAGTCCATAATGCCCACTTCCACACCGAAGCCATAACCTACAGTACCTGGTTTCCTGACTTTTGGCGGTAGGGGATTGGTGGTCATTAAGTGAGATGCTTCAGTCATGCTGTAAGATTCCACCACAGGAGCATTCAGAGTTGCCTCTAGCTGTTCAATGATAATCGGCGCCAAAGAAGCGCTACTAGAGCGAATAAAACGAAAGCGGTTAGCTTTGACAATTTCTGGGTTGCGGCTAGCACGCGCCAAAATTGTCTGGTGCATGGTTGGCGCTGCGGAGTACCAAGTGGGTTTGTAGGTATCTACCAATTTCCAAAACTCCAAGGCATTAAAACCATTGGGACAAACTAATGTACCACCCGAAGCCAGAGTTGCCAGCAAACACCCCACCAATCCGTGAACATGGAATAGGGGCATTAGGCAAAGTGTAGTATCAGCTGCTGTGAGTGAGTAAGCACTAATCAGATTGCCGGCTGAAGCGATTAAGTTGCGATGACGAATCGGCACACGCTTGGGACGACTGGTAGTGCCGCTAGTGTGGAGAATCATCGCTATATCATCAGCGTTGGGGGCTACGGGATTCGCAGATTCTGCTGGTTTTGAGCCTGTTTTGACTAATTCAAAGCTTAATGTACCGTCAGTATTTACCTGGGCATTAATCACCATCATGTCGGGTGTGACGCTAGCAATGGCTGCTTCTGACCCCTCAGACAACGTAATCACTGCTTTTGCTTGGGTATCTTGATAGTAAAAGGCAAATTCTTCTTGTTTGTATTTGGGATTTAAGGGTGCAGCAGTGCCACATAAGGCAGCAGCCAAAAAGGTAATCGCCATTGGTGAACCGTTAGTCATGGCAATGGCAATGCGTTCTCCCCGTTTCAATCCAAAGCTGTTGAGTTGAGATACCAGTCCAATAACATTCTCGCGTAATTGCTTATAGGTTAGCGATCGCCCTTCAGACGTAACTAGGGCTGGATGATTGTCTTCCCCTACTAAAAGCTCAAATAAATTCATTAGTTTTTCTGATCTGTAAATACATGATTTAGCTTAAACAAAAAATTATTACTTAGCTTTTAGTTATGAGAGAGTGCTAGAATGCTGTTATTAACAACAATATTTTCAACAGCCTTATAATAATCCCTATGACAAAATTTTGTTATGGAGATCATCCTGTAAAATCATAAAAGTGTACATTGAATAAATTTATGGATCTGCGCTCAAGCAGATAGAGTTATTAGCATTAATTCTCAAAATGCTCTTGGAGTAGTCCTTTGGATATAACTAGAAGAAATTTGTTCAATAGCTTATATAAATAGCCGTGTACTCAATTTCCAAAACATATTAATAGTAATTATGAATTCCATAAAAATTACTATGTTGGGCGAAAGCTTAGAGCGCCAAGGTGGAATAGTTTCTGTGGAGAAGCTCATTCTTGAAGAAACTACCTCTGATATTCAAATTAAACACATTACGACTTTACCGAATGGTTCTACTTTCCATAAAGTGTTAGTGTTTTTGCAGGCAATAGGTAAGTTATTTTGGAACTTATTAAACCAAAGAACTGACCTAATTCACATTCATGTTTCAGATAGAGGTAGTGCTTTTCGTCATTCAATTACTACTCTTGTTGGTTGGTTATTTAAGAAACCAGTAATTATTCATACTCATAGTGCTGATTTTCATTTGTTTTACTCTAAACTACCTCAATTGCTTAAGCAGTGGCTAAGTTGGTCTTTTTGTAAATGCACCCGTTTCATTGTTTTATCAGATAGCTGGAAAAATTTTTACATTGAGAATCTTGGTTTGAAGGCAGAGCAAGTTATTGTTCTCCCTAACCCAGTAAAAATTCCTGCACAAATTCCACAGCGAATAGATTCCAAACAGATATTTTTCTTATTTTTAGGGCGCATTGGTGAGCGCAAAGGTGCTTTTGATTTAATTAAAGCATTTGCTTCTATGCCTGTTGCTCAACAAAGCCAAGCCAAGTTAGTGATAGCAGGGGATGGAGATGTAGAACAAGCTCGTAGTTTGATCCCAACTCTAAATCTTACTGACTACATCACTATTCTTGATTGGGTAGATCAAGAAAAACGCGACGAGCTTTTAACTAAAGCTGATGTCTTTGTGTTACCTTCCTACAACGAAGGTCTGCCTATGGCACTACTAGAAGCAATGAGTTGGGGTTTGGCAGTTATCACTACCGCAGTAGGAGGAATACCCGAAATAGTTACTCAAAACCAGAATGGTTTATTAGTTAATCCGGGGAATATTCAACAATTGTCAGAGGCAATGCAATCCTTAATTGCAGACGAAAATCTGAGAATATCTTTGGGAAATAACGCACGAGTCAGAGTTAAAGACTTGGACATAAATAATTATCTTACGTCTTTAACATGCATTTATACAGCAGTTATCAATTGAGAATCATCTTGATGAAAATAGTTTGAATTGACTTCCACTATGTATTAAATACCAAACTTCAAAACGACGTAATGAATTCTGTATAAGGATAATAGGCGTTAAAAAGGTATGGATTTAATATTAGGGAAAATCAAGGGAGCGATAGAAGTATTATTCTTTTGTTGTTCGGATTATTCTAAACTTGGTATACTGGCTCATAAGTGAGGGAGGTGCAGAAATGAAAACTTTTCCGGAAGTGAAATTATTTGATACAAGATTCCATAAAGTTAAAGTACAAGAATTAGTTGATTATTTAATAGAAGCAGCAAAAAGCCAAAAAAAGACAGTTGTAGGACATGTGAATATCAGAGCAATGAATTTCGCTTATGAAAAGTCTTGGTATCGAGATTTTTTGAATAAGGCTGATTTAGTATTTTGTGACGGATTTGGTGTAATGGTAGGAGCTAGATTTAACGGTTATTCAATGCAATCTGCACATCGAATGACAGCACCAGATTACATCGAAGATTTAGCATTAAAGTGCGCTCAAGAAAACCTTTCTTTATTTTTGTTAGCTGGAAAACCTGGCGTAGTGGATAAGGCAATTACTAAGTTAGGATCAATTGCACCTAATTTACGCGTACATGGACATCATGGTTATTTTGATAAATCAGGAAAAGAGAATGATTTGGTAATAGAAAAAATTAATAAATTCCAACCAGATATTTTATATATTGGTTTTGGTATGCCATTACAAGAACGCTGGATTTTAGATAACTTCAATAAAATTGAAACTACTGTATTTTTACCTTTGGGTGCTTGTCTAGATTTTTATACTGACTCTATATATCGCGGCCCGCGTTGGCTGACTGATAATGGTCTGGAGTGGTTAACACGCTTAATTACTGAACCCACTCGTCTAGCAGACCGTTATCTTGTAGGCATTCCATTATTTTTTTATCGTGTAGTTAAACAGCGAATCACTCAAGGAATGATAACAAATCGCTAAATAAATTTTTCTAAATTTCGCGTTTGTTATGACCATGACTGGTGAAAAGTGGCCAATTGTTTCCCCTACCTCTGCGGCCAAGACTAGAATTAGAATTGACGTGACATTCTCCTAGTAGCCAAAGTGCCAGACTCTCTGCCATTAAGCGATCGCTATCTTGCCTTAATCGATGAAATTGTCGAAACCACCCTCAAGGGCAAAATTAGCTCTGTAGAACAGGTGTATCAAATGCTGCTTAAAGGAATTACTTCCGGGACAGGGGAAGTGTTTGAGCTAGCTTTGAGCGATCGCCTGAATTCCCTCCAAAGTCAAGTAGATAGCGAAAAAGACGAACTCAAGAAAGCCAAAGCGACTCGCTCTTTGAGAGCCATTAAGACCATTCAAAGCCAATGGCAACGCTGGCAAGAGCAAAATAAAGCCACAGAAGCGATCGCCTTTGCAGCTACAGAAATCACCACAGCACCTGCTGCCGAGCGTCTAGCGGCATTTATCCGGGTTACTGACCCAAATCAGAAGTATCCGCTAAATTTACAACAGTTACAGCAGTTATCAAAGGCATTGCAGCAATTTGCTCAGGCAGATGCTGATTTACAACAATTTTCCGAAGGGATTACCCGTGGTTTAGCTTCTTGGCAGCGATTGCAAGACAACTTACTCAGTTGGATGTACGAGCAAAAGGAATCTTTGGGATTTGGCGGCGTACCGGGAGAAAGTGGCCCTTGGGCAAGTTGGGCTAAACAACTCAATAGTGAATTACCCAAAACACTACTTCGCACCTTAGCTAGGGAAGAATCCGCAATTGAGTTTGCCGAACGACAACGAGGCATCACCCTTAGAGATTGGGTGGAAATGGCATTGATTTTACAGTTCTTGCAACGGGGACTAATTAACTGGTTTGACCAACAAGCTTACGATGTGAAAGCGGGGCCAAAGTTGTCCATTTCCACTTTTTTGACCTTTGCAGTGATTTGGAGTCAGTTAGCAAGTGGTTTTAGGAGCATTGGGACAATATACAGCGATGCCTGTTCTCAAATCATGCTCCAGATTTTACGAACCTTTGCCCAGCGTCCGTATTTTCCCTTTTACGGCGGGATTTTTGCCTCTTTTACTGGTACTTATTTACGAGATGCCCTAGATTATCTGGATGAACCACTGCGAAGAGGTGAGGGAACGCAAGAAAAGGCAAGGATTTTGACCCTTTTGGGCTATTCTCAGCGGGCTTTGGGACAATACCAGCGGTCAATTGATTTTCATCAGCAAGCGCTAGATATAGCCAGAAATGCAGGCGATCGCACCTGTGAAATTGCCAATCTCAATCACCTCAGCCGTACCTACGTGCAACAGCAAAATTATGCTGAGGCAATTAACTACAGTCAACGAGCATTAATACTGAGTCGGCAAGCAGGCGATCGCACCGGAGAAGCAAACGCGCTAGTGAATTTAGGTTACAGCGAAGTCATGCAAGCTCAGGAATTGGAAAACCTAGAACCAGAAACCTATGAAGCCGCAATTAATTATTTGGAACAAGGTTTAAAATTATCAGAAAAATTAGGCGATCTTCAAAGTAAAGCCTTATGTGTCAGCAGCTTAGGAATTGCCTATCTAGTAATTGGAGAACACCAAACGGCAATTAAGTATCTGGAAGATGGCTTTAAAACAGCGCAAGTTTCCGGTGATTTGTATCTCCAAGGACGGAACTTAGCTTATTTAGCAGAAGCTTATTATCATCTGCAAAATTCCGAAAAAACTGTTTACACAGGCTGCTTGGGAATGTATCTTTTGGAGCAAATTGCTTCTAATGAGTGGCGTCAAGCAGCAGGGTTACTGACAATTTTACAAGGACAAATCGGGGCAGAAGCTTTCCAAAAGTTCTTACAGCAACATCGCCCGAAAATTATTGCGGTTATTGGTGTGGATGGGTACGATCACATTCCGCAATTGTTAGAAGAATATCAGGGAGATATGTGAGAAGGCAGGAGGCAGGGGGCAGGAGGTAAACCCCATACAAAAAATATATTTTCTTCGTCCCGCTTCTTGTCCTCTACCTATCTTTGGTAAAAACCGTGCGATGCTCCACAGCTTAACAAATCCCAACAGTCTCTATACGAGTAAAGAAATAACACTCTCTTTAAGTATATTTTGTAGCAAAACTCTATATTTAACTTGCTTATTTAAATGAATTGTGGTGGCACGATAAGTCTGCCTTAGCTGCTTTCGCGAAATTTCATGAAGCTTGAGTCTTTTGAGCAGGAACAATATCTTCTGTCGCTAGTTTCAAGGTTCTAGGGATCTGAATTCCCTGCACTATAACCCTAGTCACCATGAACAAAGACATCGCCAACCACAAAAGATGGACACTCTGTAACTTCCAAGCCAGGGCTGCTGTGGGAATAAACCCTAACCCAGTTGCAATAAAAGCCGCATTTCGGAGTATTAATGCTTCTGCCAAACCAAAGAAATAAGCCTCAATTGAGACGACGAAGGCATACAGCGCCAGTACGCCCATTAGCCAGGGAATATAGCGATCAATCTGGGTGGTTATTTCCGTATGATTTGTGAGTAGCCCAAATACCGTCTGAGGAAACAGGATGCAGGTAAGGGACATGGTAACTGCAAACATCAGAGTCACGCCTACAGAAACGCCAAGCAGTGGAACCATCTGCTTGCGATCGTTTGTGCCATGAAAGTTGCCTGTCAAGGTTTCTGTTGCATAAGACAAGCCATTGAGTATTTGAATTCCTAGCGTCAGGAACTCAAGCAGTAAGACATTTTCTGCAAAGGCGATTCTTCCCATCCCAGCAAACAGATTGGTAAAGGCCCAAAAGGTAAACCCAACTGCCAGTGTCCGCACAAAAAGCTCCCGACTCAGGGCAAAAGTCTCATTCCAAGCAGATTTGTCCCAAAGTTGAGGCGCGACGGCACGGATCTCTTGCCACTGGATTTCACTCTTGGCCCAAATTAGTCCAAGCACCATCATAAGAAATTGGCTCAAAGCTTGTGCCAAGCCTGCTCCCATGCTGTCCCAACCCGCTCGCAGAATCATCTGGTAACTTAAGAAGATGTTAAGGATGTTACCAAAAGCCGATAAGGCTAACACTTTCCCGCTCTGTTCGCGCCCCATCAACCAGCCAAACAGCACCATATTCACCAAAACCGCAGGTACACCCCAAATCCGCATGTTGAAGTAGTCCACTCCAGCCGCTTTCACCTCTGGAGCATTGTTCAAGACAATAAACCCCAACTCTCGCAGTGGGTATTGTAGGAGCAAAACAGCAAATCCTAAGCAGAGGGCAATTAAAACATTCCGTAAGCCTAGCAGTAGTACTTCCTCGCGATCGTTCCTTCCAGTCGCCTGGGCAGTTGTGCCAGTCACAGAGAGACGCAAAAAATTGAATGTTCGATAGAAGTAATTAAACAGAACTGTCCCCAGTGCAACGCCAGCTAAATGACGAATGTCTTGCAAGTGTCCTAAAAAGGAAACACTAACCATTCCAGACAACGGCACCATTAAATTGGAGAGCATATTTGCGATCGCTAATCTGAAATAGCGAGGAATCCATCGGTCTTGCAAGTCATTATTTCCTAACATTTAGAATTAGTTAGCTGATGCGATTGGATATTTAGCTAATTCGTAGTTCGTTATTTTCGGCGCAACACCACACCAAATTGTCAAATTGGTGATTTTGAATTAGTTGTAATTGAAGAAGAATCCAGAATCCAGCATTCTGAAGTCAGAATCAATTAGCGGGGGTCTTAAACTCACTTATTTATCCACCAGTTGTGCATTATTCATACTGAATTCTGACTCCTGAGTTCTGAATTCTGTTTGATAAATCTCCTACTATTTTAATCACGAATTACGTTAGCGAGGTAGGAACGTTATTACAAATTACGAATTATTTTAACCCCTGTCAAACCCGTTCTTCTATTTGCGTATAGTCATAATATCCAAAAATTGCTTCTGGGTGACGATAATGTTTAAACTCTATCAAGTTATAGAAAGGATCTTCTAAAAAAAAGGTATCATGCTCTATAAAAGAATCAGCAAAACGGAGTTCGGGTTTTTGTCTAAAAGTGAGCTTTTGTCGCTCTGCCCTTGAAAGTACTTCTTCCCAATCACTTTTTAAGCTAAAGACAATTCCGCAATGCCTGGGGTATATCGGTTGAGGTACAAGGATTTCTTTAGTCAAGAAAGCCACAAATTGATGTCCGTGGAGATTAAGAATTAAAAGTTGACGATTTTCTCGACCAGGAATACAACCCAAAGCATCAACATAGTAGGTTTTTGCCAGAGCAAGGTCTGTCACAGGAAAGGTAAGATGAAATAAAGTTTTGTTCATTGCTAAAGACTACTTTCAAAAATTCCAGGTAAGGTAATCAATCGCTTGTTTTAAACTCCCTAATAGTATGCTGGAGTAGCCAAAAATATTAGAGATTTAAATTCACCACGTGATATTAATACCACAGGCAATAATTCAGCTAGAAAACTAAGTATTTTCTGATTATCTTATACAGAGTGCATATTAATTAGTATTTTTCCATCTTTTCTGGAACGCGAAGACTCGAAAGCATTTAAGATGTCTCTCAAGGGGAAAGATGAAGTTACAAGTTTTTCAATTCCACAAAGTTTTCCTTTGTGAATCATGGCGATTACGTTATTAAATATTCCATATCCAGAATGTCCGCGAGAACCTACTATTGTATGTGCCCCACTTACAAGACTATTCAAATCTATAAATGCTTCTGAGTCTGCCCTACCTAAATAAATAATTTTTCCTCTTTTGGCAATATTTCTTTCCATCATTGGGATGGTATATTTAGCTGCTCCTGCGGCTTCAACTTGAATATCGGCTCCCCAACCTCCTGTAATTTCTTGAACCATCTCCGAAAAATCATTTGTGGAGGCTATATTGTAAGCGTAATCAGCTCCCATTGATTTAGCAATATTGAGTCTTTCTTCAATAGAATCAACTGCTATTACTATTGCTGCACCTGCTGCTTTAAGTAACATCACAGCACCTAGTCCAATTGCTCCTACACCATAGACTATGGCAAATGCACCAGGTAAGAAACCATTTCCCGATATAAAGATACCGTTATAAGCACAACCGATAGGTTCTATTAAAGTACCTATTTTACAAACCTCTTCAAAGGAATATCTTTCTTGTAAATGATTAAGTTTCCAACAATATTTTGCTTTGAGAGTTATATATTCAGCGAAGCCACCATCTACTGTTAATCCCAACAGTTCGACATTTTCACACTGATTAGGCATTCCTGTGCGGCAAGGTGTACAGTGTCCACACCATAAAATGCTTTCTGTAGTTATAATATCACCCTGGTAAAATCCTTTAACTTCTTTACCAACTTCGACGATTTCACCTGAAAGCTCATGTCCTAAAACAACGGGTAACTTGGTAGGGCCAGAAAATAGAATATACCCTTCTTTATCTGTCTCATAAACGTGAATATCTGATCCACAGACACCACAATATTTAACCCTTACTAGAAGCTCATCATGCCTAAGAACAGGGAAGCTTTTATCAACAATCTTCAATTGTGGATCTTTCCAAGCAAGGCTCCCGACAACACCTAAATTTTTGTTAAGGTTTTGCTTCTTTGGTGTCCATGTAGCTTCAGCCAGTAATGCTTTCATTAAATAATTTCCAATTACTTGTAATGAATGATTTTTCACAGAGGGATTTCTCACCTCCCTGCGATGCCTGTAAGCACATTGTCTTGGTAAAACACTAGAGCAGAATACTGTGGCAGTAGTTTGCAAAGTGCCAAGATATATGTGTTGATTGTGACAATTTCTATGAGAAATTATTGAAGTATGATTTGAATATCATTTTTAGCCCCACCTTCAAGGGCGTTTATAACTGCCTTACCAAGAGGTACAGAACCTTCTGCAATGTTTATGCTGCCTTTTACATCCAAAATAATCACGTCATTAACAGTTATTTTTTATACCGATATATTTATGTCCTTCTTTTACTCAATGAAAAAATATTAAAAATTAATTCAACAAAAAGCAAGGACAGTTAAGACAATTAAGGAATTTAATAAAAATTTTATAATTCCTCTAACGGGGATGTATGAGTGTTATGAAAGTACAATCGTCTCTGAGTGGGCAGAATAGCAAAAAAAATCGCAATGTTAAGATACTCAAAACCCACATTCCGGCTGAAGCAGATCGTGTTTGCGATCGCATTTCGCCCACCATAGGCGATCGCACATTGCAGAACCTGAGTAATTTTCTTATCCTTACTCAAAGAAGTCCTGCTGATTCATATAATCGTTTAAGCATTGCTGAAATCTTTGTACTATAATCCAAATCTGCTGACCACCGCCCTGATAGCTGATCGATTAATGGCGCAATTCCCCGCGTTACAAAGCGAAATCTGGGATCTACTACTTCTTGTACCAAAGGTTCTAAACTGGCGTAAGCTTTCAAATGTTGGATGTGCGCCCTGACTCCAATTCTGGCACTTGGAAAAGACGCAGCCTCCGAACCGCCACCGATCGCACCTAAGCCTGCAAAGTTATTTTGCTCAGGTCTAATATCGCCACCAAACCGTAAAAATCCAGTTTCTACACACATTTGGCAAAAGGCAATATCATAGTTCACTCCTTCTATACCTGCTTCTTCCCGATAAAGTTTTGGGATATCAGGAAACTTTGTTAAGGCATTTTCATTATTGTTTCTGAGGAATAATTGTAACTGTATTTCAGAAGTATTACCGTTCGACATTAACCGCTCAAATTGACCAGGGCAAACCACCAAATTTGATCGCAAGCTAACAGTACGAGTTGCCGCATCCCAACTAACTGCAACATTAAAATCTCGCAGTTCAATCGCTTTAACATAAACTACTTTGCGATAGGTAATGCGATTGACATTAGCTGCTTTTGAAAGGTCAATTCTTAGACGATCTACTAAATCGATGGGAATGTAAGCATTACCATTAACTAGCACTCCTTGTTCCGAGTAACTTTGCCCATTAATATTGATATTAATTGGCGGATAATTTGCTTCTGTCGGAGTTCCAGGAGTGGGGTCAATTACACGACTCCAAGTTACCAATCCATCGACAATTCCCAAAGCAAAATCGCGGCGACGAGTTTGCAGCAAAGCCCGATCTTCTGGATTGCTGAGAAACCCTACTTGCATTACCAAAGCTGGCAGCGTTGTCTGACGACAAAATGCTAAACTACCCAATCCACTATCTGTATCTGGCTTAACTCCCCGATTCGGTAATTGGGGTACGCGGCGCAACAACCCCACTAGTAGCTGTTCAGCATTACTCTTGCGATCGCTATTATTAGCAATGTAGAAAACGCTAGCCCCACGCACAGAAGGGCTATTAGCCGCATTAGCTGCAATTTCTAGGGCGACATCACCCCGGCGGCCGCGGGAATTGATCCAGGTGATAGTTTGGGCGGCGCTCAAGTCATCAGGAACCGCTAAAATTTCCAAACTCCGCGCCCTCAGTTCCGTGACAATCAAATCCCGCAGCAGAATCATTTCTCTAGCTTCAGTTGTACCACCTGCGATCGCACCTTGATCTATTCCTCCCGCTTCTTTGCCTCCATGAGCCGCTGATATAAAAATACGCCCCATTTTCAGTATTTCCTCTGATAAATTTTAGTGTAAGCAATTCTACAAATCATTTTTGGTCTAGCAACAAGAATATAATAGCTATCAGAAGTCTAAAGTCATTTGTCCTTTGGTATTTCTCCAAAGTTCATGACCAATGACAAATGACCAATACTTCGGCTTCTCTTCTCTACGAGAGCTGCGCCAACGAGACGCTACGCGAACGCGGTAGTTGAGCGCAGTCGAAACTCAGTACAAGTGACTAATGACAAAGCCATGCAAATCCCCCGCTTGCACCCAGACACAATTGAAGAAGTTAAACTACGGGCTGATATTGTAGATGTCGTCTCGGAATACGTAGTTTTACGCAAACGTGGAAAGGATTTCGTTGGTTTATGCCCCTTCCATGATGAAAAATCTCCTAGTTTCACCGTTAGCCAGACCAAGCAAATGTATTATTGCTTCGGCTGTCAAGCTGGGGGAAATGCCATTAAGTTTGTCATGGAGTTGGGAAAGCGTTCTTTTGCTGACGTGGTGCTGGATTTAGCACGGCGTTACCAAGTCCCTGTGCAAACTCTCGAACCCGAACAACGCCAAGAATTACAGCGTCAGCTATCTTTGCGTGAACAGTTGTATGAAGTTCTGGCTTCGTCCGCACAGTTTTATCAACACGCACTCAGACAATCACAAGGGCAAAAGGCACTTAAATATTTACAATCTAACCGCCAATTCAAAGAAGAAACTATACAGCAATTTGGTTTAGGTTATGCCCCCGCAGGTTGGGAAACTCTCTATCGTTATTTAGTGGATGATAAACATTACCCAGTGCAAATACTGGAAAAAGCGGGATTGATTAAGCCACGCCGGGAAGGGGGCGGATATTATGATGTATTTCGCGATCGCTTGATGATTCCCATCCGCGATGTTCAAGGACGCGTCATTGCCTTTGGTGGGAGAACTCTCACTGATGAACAACCTAAATATCTGAATTCACCAGAAACCGAACTTTTTAGTAAAGGTAAAACATTATTTGCCCTCGATCAAGCTAAAGATGGGATTTCTCAACTCGATCAAGCTGTGGTGGTAGAGGGATATTTTGATGCGATCGCTCTCCACGCTGCTGGTATTAATAACGCGATCGCCTCACTTGGTACAGCCTTAAGCTTAGAACAAGTCCGGTTAATATTACGCTACACCGAATCGAAACAATTAGTACTCAACTTTGATGCTGATAAAGCCGGAACCAATGCCGCCGAACGGGCGATCGGTGAAATTGCCGAACTAGCATATAAGGGCGAAGTTCAGCTAAAAATTCTCAATTTACCCGATGGCAAAGATGCTGATGAATATTTGCATAGTCACACTCCAGAAGATTATGGAGAACTGCTAAAAAATGCGCCACTTTGGCTAGACTGGCAGATTCAGCAAATTATTCAAGACCGAGACTTAAAACAGGCTACCGATTTTCAGCAAGTAACTCAGCAAATAGTCAAATTACTTAAAAATATAGCTAACAGCGATACACGAAATTATTATGTTTCCTACTGTGCAGAAATACTCAGCTTGGGAGATACCAGACTTATACCCCTAAGAGTCGAAAATCTGCTAACTCAAATTGCTCCGGCTGCGGCTACATATTCTAAGCCCGTATCAGCAAAGAAAGCATGGGGAGGTGGCAAATCCGCATTGTCCACTACTTCGGCTTCTCTCAGTACAAGTCCCAACTCTCCACTCCCCACAGAACGCAGCCTTTTAGAACACGCAGAGGCATTATTACTACGGATTTACTTGCATTGTCCCGAACAGCGTCAAATGATTGTTGACGAACTAGAGGAGCGAGATTTGCAATTTAGTCTTTCCCACCACCGATTTTTATGGCAACAGATTTTAGAAATGTCATCCGGTGATGGAGAGACGAAAAACTTTGCGTCTCTACCAAATTTAATTTCCCGTCTCCAAGATCGGTTTTTAGAATTTGACAGCGAGATTGGGTTAATTTCCCATTTATTTCATGTGGATGAAAAAAACCAGAAAGAAATACTGCGGACTCCGCAAGTAGTTCAAGCTGCGATCGCTTGTATGGATTTAGTGATGCTTGAAAAACGCTATCGTCACTTTTTGGAACTATGGCAACAAACCGATCCAGAAGCGGAACCAGAGCGCTATGAATATTATTATCAGGCCTTCTACGCTGAAAAAATCAAGCTTCAACAAATAGACCGACAACGGTTATTTTCCATCACCGAGTTATTGTAGCCTTGCACTCACGCTCAACCTAAATCTTGATTAGACCTCAAGATAGTTCAGTAGACTTCTTGGCATTGTGGGGAAAAATATCGGACAGGCGTTTTGCAAATACCTCACGCCCTCATCCCCTCTTCTCCCTTGGGAGAAGGGGAATTGAATGTCTAGTTCCCCTCTCCCCAAGGGAGAGGGGGTGAGGGCAAAACGTTGTCACCAAGTGGGTTTAGCGTTAAGTTGACACCTATGAAGGCCTTGCACCCCTACGACATGTATGGTTCAAATACATGAAAATTGCTGTCTGGACAAAATTTCATCCTTGCGGTTCTCAACAGCCATGCTGCCTCTAAAGTGGTTGTATCCCCAGCAAAGTTGGTAAATCCAGAGAGGCGAGGTGTTGATAAGCTCGATCTATAACTCGCCTACCTCTAAGAAAACCTGTATTAGCTCCAGGACAAATATACTGGAGAGTTTCTGGTGTGAAACGTTCTAACAATAATCGAATGCTCTGAATTTGCCTTGGCCAGTGAAAGGTTTTAGCTGTCCGTAATGGTACTGCTTGACCATTCTGGTTTGGGAGTAAATGGCGACCAGAAAATAATATACCTCCAAGTTCACTGTAGTAGAGACAAGATGAGCCGGGAGAATGTCCTGGTGTCCAAATTACTTGTGTTGCAGTATCAAGAGTAAATTCTTGTCTAAAAGTAGTTACGGTTAAGCCTGGTAATAAATACGCTTCTTGCTCTTGAATTAGCACCTCGCAGCCAAAGGCTTGCTGAAATTCAGCAGTCTTGCCAATAGCGCCGCGATGGGTGATAAATAACCAACGCACGCCTCCATGTGCTGTTAAAAAATCTTGATTTGTTTTTTCTAGTGCAGGGCAATCTATGAGGATATTGCCTTCATTTCTTACAATAAAATAAGAGGTTCCCCCTAATGTGTCCCGATTGGGTGGAAAAGCAAAAATGCTCTCTTGTGCGAAGTCCGATTGCAGAGAACCTCCGCTGAGTACTTCGTCCAGGAAGACAGCCCGTGGTGGCTTAGTTGTATGACTTGGCTGTTGAGGTAAAGGGCACATAATCAAAGAACCGAAACTGAGGAGTTGTGGACAATTTGATGACAGTGTGGAAATTCTCAAGAATTGCAACTTGAGCGTTAAACAGCACTGTTATTGGGATTTGAGGTCTGCCTTGTAGTTAATGCTATGGTGCTGAAGCTACTGGTGGGGCGTTTTGTCAAAATTACTGAAGAGAACATGGCATTTTGGTTTCTGTTTATCCTCCTGCTGGGGCTTGCTACTTATCTAATGGTGCAGCGCAGCGTTGCTCTCATTACCCGCACACCAGTATGGTTGTTGTGGCTGGTTTTAATGACACCAGCATTCCTGTTGAGTGGATGGACGCTAATCTACGGGGCGAAACAACCTCCACCGCCAGGACTGATCCTCTGGTCGGTATTTGTCTGCACAGTCTTGTACTGGGCGTTGTTTCAATGGGGGCGTCAAGTACCAAGAGATACACAGACAGACGAAGCCCAAACCCCAGCCTCAGAATCACAACCAACTATCCAGCCTACCCCAGAACCAATAGTGCGTCCCATTGAACTAGCCGAAGAAACTCAACTGCGAAATTGTTTTCCTTGGTCTGTATACTACGTTCAAAATATTGAGTATCGACCACAATCTGTGATTTGTCGGGGGCAGTTGCGAACTAAAGCCAGCAACGCTTACCAGCAGATTAAGACTAATATTGAAGCACAATTTGGCGATCGCTTCTTGCTGATTTTTCAAGAAGGCTTCAATGGCAAACCTTTCTTTGTCCTAGTTCCCAACACTCAAGCTGCTGCGAAACAGACAGATACACCACGACGCAACCAGGAACGATTAACTCGTCCAGGATTAGCGCTGATGCTGCTAATAGCTACTTTGATCACTACTACCTTGGTGGGAGTGGAAAATGCTGGTGTTACTCTGCCGCCTATTTGGCAAATTGGATCTTTGTTCCAACTTCTATCTAACCCAGATGTCCTATTCAAGGGATTGCCTTATGCTTTAGGGCTGATGGCTATTTTGGGCACTCACGAACTTGGGCATTATTTGACAGCTAAATTCTACAAGATTCGCTCGACGTTGCCTTACTTTATTCCCGTACCTTTCTTCTTGGGAACTTTTGGCGCATTTATTCAGATGCGTAGTCCCATTCCCAACCGCAAAGCTTTATTTGATATTAGTATTGCTGGGCCAATTGCAGGTTTTGTTGTCACCTTGCCATTACTAATCTGGGGTTTGGCTCATTCTGATGTAGTTTCCCTGAGTGAAAAAACCCGACTTTTAAATCCTGATGCCCTTAATCCCAAATATTCAATTTTACTGGCTATCCTCTCGAAGTTAGCTTTGGGAAGTCAGTTAACAGCAACATCAGCCCTCGATTTGCATCCAGTTGCAGTAGCAGGTTTTTTAGGGCTAATTGTCACAGCGTTAAATTTAATGCCTGTGGGACAATTAGATGGAGGTCACATTGTCCATGCGATGTTTGGACAACGAACTGCGATCGTTATTGGTCAAATTTCTCGCGTGCTGTTGCTATTACTTTCTTTAGTTAGGGAAGAATTTTTGGTGTGGGCAATTATCTTATTATTTATGCCGTTGATTGATGAACCTGCACTGAATGATGTCACTGAATTGGATAACAAACGTGACGTTTGGGGCTTACTGGCAATGGCTTTGCTGATTGTAATTATTCTGCCATTACCGCAAGCGATCGCTAACTTTTTGCAAATTTAAAAAAGCAGAATTCAGGAGTCAGAATGGGCTAAACCTTAGCTATCCGCTAACAGGAGTCAGAATTCAGGAGTAAAACAGTCTTTTTACCTGGCTTTGAGGCGAATCGTTGTGTACTTCACTTTCCTTGCAATTGGCTGTATCAGCGATCGCGATTGTTTTTTTTCAGCAGCTCATAGATTTGTCTATGAGGTTTTCCCCTTGTCCTCCTCCATGACGTTCTCAAGCCTTAGCGTTTTGCTAATTCTGGAGTCCGCCCCTTCAAGCCAATCATCAATTTCAGCATAAATACTTTTAATACAGGTACTCGCTGCAAGAACCATAAACCCAAGCGACGAACTACCACCATAGGGAAGAAATTATTAGAAAACATCCGATCTAACAAATCAGTGAAACCTAAAATTGTCAGATTCTCTAGTTTGCGCCAGTGTTCATAACCTTTGAGAATCTGAATGTCACCAATATCTTTACCCGCTTTGTGCGCTGCTTGAATTACTTGCGCCAAAGCTGCTGCATCCCGGATACCCAGATTTAAACCTTGTCCGCCTACGGGATGACAATTGTGTGCCGCATCACCAATTAATGCTAGTCGCGGGAGAACATAGCGATCGCTTTGCATGAGTTGTACCTGGAAAACAAAGCGATCGCCTAGTAATTCCAGTTTCCCCATCTGATCGCCATAGCGGCGGGTTAATTCTGCCAAAAATTGCTCATCATTTAAAGCACACAAAGCTTTTGCTTCTTCATGGGGCGCTGTCCAGACAATGCGGCAACGGTTCCCCGGTAAAGGTAAGATCGCAAAGGGCCCGCTAGACCAAAATCTTTCGTAAGCGGTGTTATTGTGGGGTTTTTCTGGTTTGACAAAGGCGACAATACAAGATTGCCAATATTTCCAGCCCGAAGTTTTGATTCCAGCAGCTTGCCGAATAGGCGATCGCGATCCATCTGCTGCTACAACTAATTTGCTGCGAACTGTTCTTAGTTGATCGGCAACTTTAATATCTATGGCGACTATATTCTGGTGGTATTGCGTATTTACCACTTCCGCCGGACACAGATAAGTCACATTTGGGCAATCTTGGACGAAATCTTGCAACGGCTGCAACAAAGCTTGGTGTTCCGCCACATAACCCAACTCTGCTGTACTTATATCATCTGTGGTAAATTCCACCACATCAGGATGATCGGCATCCGAAAGACGAACTCGGCAATATTTAGCGATTTGAGGCAACATTTTGTCCCAAACGCCAATTCCTTGATAAATTAGCGACGAAAGCTGATGAACTGCATAGGCTTGTCCCTTCGCTACCGCCGCTGATGCCACTTTTGCCTCAATTAGCAAAATACTCAAGCCAGAATCTTTTAAAGCAGAGGCTAGAGTTAATCCAATAATCCCACCGCCGACAATTACCAAATCATATTCATATCCCCGCTCATTTGGCGGTGTTAGTTGAGGGGAAATTTGCTCAAGCTGCGTTATGGCCATTGTTAAGTTAGATTACAGCGTCTTAACTCTTATTTTGACGCGATCGCGCCTTCTTGAGCAAGTTAACAATTCAAAATTAAAGATAGCCCTCATCCTCTAACCCCTTCTCCCATGTTGGGAGAAGGGGAACTAGAGAATTTGCTCCCCTCTCCCAAGTATGGGAGAGGGGCTGGGGGTGAGGGCAAAATCTGGCAAGATCCCAGCCCAAAATATTGAATAATTTATTTGCTGACTCGATAGACTGGTCTAACCTGACGATAAGTATTAAGCAAGCTGAGAAATTTATTCCCATCAAAATTTATCGGGTCAACTTTTTTACTAGAACGGTCTACTAGTTTATGGGTAGTGATGCGATCGTCTGGGACTTGACTTTGAGCAATTAACCAAGCAAGAGAATTATATTGAGCCTCCGTATAGCCGCTATGGGTTTGTTGACTACTAGCGTCATAACTATCTGGCGGTGTTTCCAAAGAAACGTGATAAGCAAAATTATTTACAGACGCGGGTAAAGTCGGATTAGTCTGCACAGTTTCCACTCCCTGTGGAGTCTCAAACACAGAGTTAGCTGCACCAAAAGCCCGCTTTTCTGGCGGTACTAGATAAACTACCGTTCCGTCTAACTTGATTAAAGCGTGGTAACTTGCTTGCACACTTTCATCATCATGGGCTACTTGAAAGAAATTGATGGCGCTAGAAGCTGAATAACCAGTTTCATGGATGACGATAATTGGTTGGTTGTTGAGAGGAAGTCCGTTAGCATCTTGGGCGTACCGTTCTCCATAGTTAGTTGGGTTAACTGCGACAACTTCATAATTAGGTCTGTACTGTGCAAAAGCTTGAGTGGTTACATACCTTGCTACAGGCTGGTTAGTCTTGACTGGGGACTTGATAACATTTTGAAATTTCTTCTCTGGCTCTTTCGCTGATTGAAATTGCGCCTGGGGATATTTACTGAAAGCTGTAACCTGTGGATTGGCTGCACGGGATATTGTCGGATTGTTGTGTAATTTTGTTGCTCGTCCAATTAGCAGCACTACAATTAGAGTGGCGAACATCAGCCAGATTAGTAGCACTCTAGTCACCCAGTCTGTAAACTTCATTTTTCTAATACCCGTAAAACGGTAGATATTAATTTATAGCTAAACTGGTATTTCAGTCGTAGAGGCGCACTTCTGTAAACCCCTACCGCTTATGGTATCCAAATAATCATCGCTATAATACCTTAATTCTAGTCAAATATACCTTGATAATCCCTGCAATGGTGCTGTTAAAAGCCATTTAATTTCAATGCCGTGGGTAGTGGATTGGTGGGTGTAAAAATCTTCATCGTGTAGCGCTGTTAATGATGTTTTGCCCGCATCCTCTTCACCAACTACTAGCAGCTTAGAAAAATATTATCCTTTAGCTTCTAACCTGGCTCGAAGATAGGTCAAAATGGGAGCGTTGAATCCCCTTCTAAATTGAACCTTCTGCCCTCTGCCTCCTGCCTTCTGCCTTCTTCAAGGATTAACTAGCCAGATTAGACGCTCGGCAGTTTCCGTACCATCAAATATAGCTGAAGGCTATGGAAGACGAACGCAGAACGAATATATCCAATTTCTGCACATTGCTTTAGGTTCGCTTTGAGAACTCGATACTCAGTTGATTATTTCTAAAGAAGTCGGATTAGCATCGCCTGAACTATTTACTCCTGTTTTGGAAGAAGTTGATAGATTGCAAGGAATTTTAGTGTCAAGCATTCAAAAGATTAAGTCTTAAAACCCTTCTATCTCTTGCCTCCTGCCCTCTGCCTCCTGCCTATTGTCTACGCAAATTAGTTCAGACAAAGCGGATTTTTATAGTTAGCAGTCGGCAATTCCATTAGTGTTAATCAATAACTGTTACGTGAAATTGAACAACTCAATGATAAGCAATTATTACCATTGCTAGATTTTACTCTTTCTTTGCCACAAGTGTATAGCTAAGTTTCGCTACTTTCGGTTAATACTTTCTTCTTATACCTACTGTTTAATCCCTTATCAATTCTTAAATTAAGAATTACTGGGACTGGTATAAGAAACTAAACTAGCCATCAATTTGATACAAAACTTAAACACTTTATTATATATACTTACGTAAGACTGTGATATACCTACTGACATATCATATTTTTTTAGTCAACACCTCACTATGAAACAAAAAAACAACAACCCTAAGACTCGTGTTGTTAGGATATTGTATGGTTCAAAAACCAAAATTTTCTTATTAATCTGCGTTTTTATCATTAGTGTTTTTGGCATTTTGTTATCAAATTGGTTGATGACGAGCCAGACAGCTTTAGCTAAGATTGACCTTTTGCAACCTGCTCCTACTCAACCGCTAGGCTATTACGACTATTTCGGCAAACTGCTGAGTCCTCAAGAAGCAGCAAGAGTAGTTGCAAATAAGGGACTCAATTCTAATGACCCCATTTCCTATCAACGGGTAGGGGCAGTTAAAATTACTCAGGAATTAATAGCGCAAGGTGAAAATATATTCTTCAACCGTAAGATTGGAGACACACTTGGTTTCCAAGGAGTATTTGGTTTTGCACAGGGATTAAATAAAATATCTGATGAAATAGGTGTAGCGATCGCTAGTTTGCAAGGTCAGCCAACGACAAACCTAAAAATTACTCTCCAGAAGAATTTAACCTTAGGTAGCCGAACTTTTCCTAAAGGGACTGTAGTTAATACAGGTTTAAAAGTTCCAGCAAGACAGGGTGTTGCACTAGGATTAAAACCTAACGGCGACATTACCTGTGCCCTTTGTCATGCAACTCTTTCCAATAGTAAAATCATTCCAGGAACATCTAATGGGGAACTCGCAATCCCTTTGTTGATTGCCTTAGCACCAAATACAGCCGCAGGGTTTGCGCGGTTAAACTTCAACCCATTAGATCCACAATACAAAGGCAAGGGTAAGACTATTATTGACAGCAAAGGCAATAAAGTAGAACTACCCGATCCAAAGAAGTTAGAAGATGCCTTTGATGATGCTGTGTTAGATGTACCTTTCGGTTTTTTCGAGAGTTCACCGGATGGTATTAGAGACAGTACTAAAATTCCCAGTCTCTTCACCTTTAAAAATCATCCTTATGCAGCATCAGGAGAAGCAGCTGTTGGCCCGTTTGCTGGACTCAGCGCTCTGACTAACAGCGTTCACTCTTCAGAAGTCAATCTGTTCGCAGCCGCTCAAATCAGTGCAGATACTCTTGGTATTGATCCAGAAGTTTATATTGGTACATTACTGCAAAATGCTGCCGTTAAGAGCCTACGTTTACCAGAAGGAGTTATAGTAAAACCCTCTGAATGGCTGCGGAAAATCCTACCGAATCCTATACAAGCAGAATTAGAAGACCAAATTCCTACTCCTGGCACAGGAACTTACCCAAACCTGCGTCCCAGTTTGTTTACTTACAACGGTTTAGTTTTCAGCCCAAATACTGGAAAGCCTGAAGATATTGCTAGCGGCACTTTCTTATTTGCTAACAATGCTATGTCTGCTTTCCAAAATAGCTTAGTACCACCCGCCAACCAGACTTCAGAAAACTGGCAAGCCTTGACCAGCAATTCTGTTAAGCGTGGTGCAAAAGTATTTGAGAAAGCTAATTGTGCAACTTGCCATATTCCACCCTTCTTCACCGACAACAAAATTCATCCACTTGATGAAATTCGTACTAACCCAGCCCGTGCCCAGTCTCGCTTGGGGCTGAATAAATTGTTAGTAGCACCCAAGCTATACACTTTTAATACTCCCGTTCCCATACCTGCTAATGCTGAAGTGCTGAATGTACCAACGCAGGGTATATCTGATACTCCCACAACTTTACCCAAAGGAATATTGCCCAAAGGCGGTTACAAAACGACTACGTTACGTGGTCTTTATGTAAACGCACCATATTTGCACGATGGTGGTGCAGCAGTAAGGGCAGGAAGCTTGAAATTTTACTCAAATGGTAGTTTTACGGTAGTTGATAAGACTGGCTTAGGGCTATCTGGCACTCTTAGTCAGGGTATACCTGCCGATCCAGCTAGCAGCTTGCGTGCCTTGGTCGATCGCAATCTTCGTGCCTTAGTTATAAAAGCCAACAAAGCTAACCCTAGTTTAGTGCGTAGTAACCTTGATGGCACAGGTCATGACTTCTATGTAGATAGACAGGCTGGGTTTAATTCCAATCAGCAAGCAGACCTAGTTAATTTCTTGCTGGCACTTGATGACAATCCTGGAAGCTTTTAATCAAGCTACGGCTGATAAGCTGTTCTACCTTAAACTGGTATAATTAGGGTGGGTAAGACTCTGCCTACCCTACAAGACTTTGATTAAATCTTAGATATGCAAACTAGATTTGGAACAGGTTATCCGATCTTAAGAAGCTTTTTCTGGGAAATTACTGCTTGCTTTCGCTTCGTCCACCAGCCAAAACCAACAGCAACCAATGAGCCACTTACTGTGTAGGGTTCGGGAACTGGGCGTGGTATGACACTAAAGCTGCCATAATCTACATTGCTTGAAAGCTCTGAATATCCTTCGTCGAAACTACTATAAAATACGTTAACATTGCCATTTCCATCTTCCCCGCTTCCAGAAACTAGGTAAGAAAAACCGTTCTGGGTTAACAGTGGTGTACTCCCATTCAACAGATTATCATTGGTTCCGTATGTACCTGGTGAGAGCAACCCCATGATTGTTTCAGTAATCCCTTGGGCTGTCCTTGTACCAGTTATTCCTGTGATTGTGTAATTGTTTTTTATCGGATCTAGATCATCGGTGGTAACGATGCCGCTAGCGGAAATTGTACTATTTCCTTCATAACTGGGAAAAGAGTACTGAAAATCAAATAGTTGTACAGCTTGCGCCGCAGAAGATGCACTGACAACAGTGATACCTATAACAGCACTAGCGGCAGCAATACCAAGCTTTGTGACTAATTTCATCAGATAATTCTCCTGAAAAACAATGTTGGTAGGTTCAAAAATCAGTGCTGTGCTGACAATTCTGGAACATTACCTAATAGATATTCTCCGTCTAAACTGCGCTACTAGCCGAGACTTGATGAAACCACATATCAAGTATTTGGCAGAACATTCACCTTTCATCGTTTCCTATATTCCCAACGCGGGTTTACCTGAGAACCTCGGCAGTCAAGCTGACTACTGTCATTCACGAGTAACAAAGGGTGTGTTACGTTTTTGCGCTAACACACCCTACGACTACGATCGCTTTATAATTGCGATGTCTACGACAGGCGTAGTTGCGACATCACCAACGCTACAGGCAATCGCCTCTTCTGAGATAAGATGTACTAAGCACTCTTCCCTAAGTATTGAAAAATTGTAGTTGACTACTCTAAATGTTTAACAGGCATTGATACCAGGTTTCCCAAGCAATCAGCAACTTCTTTCCGATGACAGCGATTCGGGTTCATTTCAGCGCACAACAGTAAAACATTACCCGTTTGAGCAATTTGTGCAATTTCATGTAGAGCTATATCTGCTTCTTCTTGATTTACTGGAATCCAATTTTCCTTCCCAGATGTATTACCTAAAGCGGTTTTAGAAATATACTCAATATTATTCAATTCACAGAATATTTTAATTTTGTCGCCGTACCATTTACGACTCCAAGCACGAGGAACCATCCTGACATCAACAACACATTCCACATCAAACTTTTGTAGGTATTCCAAGAAGGCATCGTAGTCTTTGCGATTGCCATATCCAAAAGTAAGTATACATCTTGTTTTAGCAATATCTTTAACTTTCATTTTAATTCCTGGAACAATCAACTTTTAATATTACATTTTTATTAATGGTGGGTAAAATATCCCAATAATCATAAAGCTATTTTTTTGAGTTTTTAGGTTTCCCATGATAAAGTATAAATCTTTTTTGTTTAAAAACTCGTCTTCTAGTTTCTGGCGTACTTTTTCTAAAGCCTCCTTTTCTTTATTTTCCATACTTGTTTCATTTGATCTATATCGACAATTTCTATAAAGTTGTTGAATTTCCCAATCGCTTATTGTACAACGATGCTTATCTCCATCTTGAGAAATAAACTCGTAACCAAAATTGTAAGGGATTTTATCTAACTGCACTGAAGGCTCAAACAAGTCTAGTTGATCCAAGATTCCTTGCTGTTTTGGGTTCCATTCTCGTTCTGTCTCGTTACAGAAGTATTTTTTTATAGTTTGTGGTTTAATAATACCGAGAGACTTACCTTGTTCTTTAATCTCCCGAATAGATTTGAATTCTAGCGGCAGAACCAAGGCTTTTCGCTCTTCCCAGTTTTTGCGAGTATCAATTTTTCGTATTACTTCTATCGAAGAATCATCTATACGAAAACTTTCTTCTCTATAATCTTTGTCATTTTTTTCTATTTTAGCACTTATAATTGACCATCTTGGATAACGCTTATCAAAATCTAATTGACGGAAACGAATGGGATAAATGCGAATCCACTGAACTGGTTTCTCGTCATCATCTAATAAAACTCCTGCGGTACAGACTGTTTATTGATATTTGGTACTAATTTGCAATTAAAATTTTCCTTCTTTCCATAGAACAACCTCTATTTTATGAACTAGTTTATTATTTACAGTGATATTATAGATACATTAGCAATTTCAGTATAGTATCAAAACTTTTCCACTACATACTGCCGAAACTCTCAAAATTTTGGAAAATAATAAAGTAAGTCGAATATTATACGACTAACCCAAATTCTTCTCGGAAAATATGACTCATTCTTTCCTTGAACGCCTGCGTAGTCCAGATAGCCCAGTCCTCGTATTCGACGGGGCGATGGGAACCAACTTACAAACCCAAAACCTCACCGCTGAAGACTTCGGCGGCGCACAGTATGAAGGTTGCAACGAATACCTAGTCCATACCAAACCCGAAGCAGTCGCTAAGGTTCACCGCGACTTTCTCGCTGCTGGTGCTGATGTGATTGAAACCGATACCTTTGGTAGTACGTCCTTAGTGCTGGCGGAATATGACTTGGCAGACCAAGCTTATTACCTCAGCAAGACAGCCGCAGAATTGGCGAAGCGTGTGGCTGCGGAATTTTCCACGCCAGAAAAACCCCGGTTTGTGGCAGGTTCTATCGGCCCGACAACGAAACTCCCAACCTTGGGACATATTGACTTTGACACCATGAAAGCGACTTTTGCTGAACAAGCAGAGGCGCTGTGGGATGGTGGTGTGGATTTATTTCTGGTGGAAACTTGCCAAGATGTGCTGCAAATTAAAGCGGCGCTGAATGCCATTGAAGAAGTGTTTGCCAAAAAAGGCGATCGCAGACCGTTGATGGTGTCTGTGACAATGGAAAGCATGGGCACAATGTTGGTTGGTTCAGAAATCAGTGCTGTGCTGACAATTTTGGAACCTTACCCAATAGATATTCTCGGTCTAAACTGTGCCACTGGCCCAGACTTGATGAAACCACATATCAAGTATCTGTCAGAACATTCACCTTTCATTGTTTCCTGTATTCCCAACGCGGGTTTACCTGAGAACGTCGGCGGTCAAGCGCACTACCGCCTGACACCGTTAGAATTACGGATGTCGCTGATGCATTTTGTTGAAGATTTGGGTGTCCAAGTGATCGGGGGTTGCTGTGGGACGCGTCCAGAACACATTCAACAATTGGCAGAAGTCGCTAAAGGTCTGAAGCCAAAAGTTAGACAGCCAAGTTTAGAACCAGCAGCAGCATCAATTTACACCACTCAGCCCTACGATCAAGATAATTCCTTCTTGATTGTTGGCGAACGTCTCAACGCCAGTGGTTCCAAAAAGTGCCGCGATTTGCTAAATGCCGAAGATTGGGATGGACTCGTTTCAATGGCGCGGGCGCAAGTTAAAGAAGGCGCACACATCCTCGATGTCAACGTCGATTACGTGGGACGTGACGGTGTGCGGGATATGCACGAATTAGTTTCGCGCATTGTTAATAATGTCACACTGCCTTTAATGCTTGACTCCACCGAATGGGAAAAAATGGAGGCGGGTTTAAAGGTTGCCGGTGGTAAGTGTTTGCTGAACTCCACCAACTACGAAGATGGGGAACCGCGCTTTTTGAAGGTGCTGGAGTTAGCGAAAAAATACGGTGCTGGTGTAGTCATTGGTACTATCGATGAAGATGGGATGGCGCGGACAGCAGACAAAAAGTTTGCGATCGCCCAACGCGCATACCGCCAAGCTGTAGAATACGGCATACCACCCACAGAAATATTCTTTGATACCCTAGCGTTACCAATTTCCACCGGGATTGAAGAAGACCGAGAAAATGGTAAAGCCACCATTGAATCTATCCGGCGCATTCGTGAAGGATTGCCTGGATGTCATGTGATTTTGGGTGTTTCCAATATTTCCTTTGGTTTAACTCCAGCCTCACGGATGGTTCTAAACTCAGTGTTTTTGCACGAAGCGACGACGGCGGGAATGGATGCGGCCATTGTTAGCGCTAACAAGATTTTACCACTCTCGAAGATTGAAGAACGCCATCAAGAAATTTGTCGGCAGTTGATTTATGATGAGCGGAAGTTTGAGGGTAATGTTTGCGTTTACGATCCCTTGGGAGAGCTTACCACAGCGTTTGCCGGGGTAACAACTAAACGCGATCGCTCCTTAGATGAAAGTCTCCCCATCCCCGAACGTCTCAAACGCCATATCATCGACGGCGAACGCATTGGTTTAGAAGAACATCTGAAAAAAGCCTTAGAAGAACATCCCCCCTTGGAGATTATCAACACCTTCTTGCTAGATGGCATGAAAGTTGTCGGGGAATTATTCGGTTCTGGACAAATGCAGCTACCCTTTGTTCTGCAATCTGCGGAAACCATGAAGGCGGCGGTAGCATTTCTCGAACCGTTCATGGAAAAATCAGAATCAGGCAACAATGCCAAGGGAACCTTTATCATTGCCACAGTCAAAGGCGATGTCCACGATATTGGTAAAAACTTGGTGGATATTATCTTGTCCAACAATGGTTACAAGGTGATTAACCTGGGAATTAAGCAGCCAGTAGAAAACATCATCAACGCTTACGAACAGCACAAACCTGATTGTATTGCCATGAGTGGTTTGCTGGTGAAATCCACCGCCTTCATGAAAGAGAACTTGGAGGTATTTAACGAAAAGGGAATTAGTGTCCCTGTAATTTTAGGTGGTGCGGCGCTGACTCCTAAATTTGTCTATGAAGATTGCCAAAATACCTATAAAGGTAAAGTCGTTTATGGCAAAGATGCCTTTTCTGACTTGCACTTCATGGATAAATTAATGCCAGCAAAGGCAACTAATAACTGGGAAGATTTGCAGGGATTTTTGAATGAAGTGGAAACTGCTGAAGTTTCGACAAATGGTTACAAAGAACCAAAAGCTACAACTGCTGAAGAAACATCTGCTGAACCAAAAGTAGTAGATACAAGACGTTCTGAAGCTGTGGCTGTAGATATTGAACGTCCCACCCCACCTTTCTGGGGAACGAAATTGTTGCAGCCTAGCGATATTCCCATTGAGGAAATATTCTGGCACTTGGATTTACAAGCTTTAATTGCTGGACAGTGGCAATTCCGCAAACCAAAGGAACAATCTAAGGAGGAATATCAGGCTTTCTTAGCTGAGAAAGTTTACCCAATTTTAGAAAGTTGGAAACAGCGAATTATCGAAGAAAATCTGTTGCATCCCCAAGTGATTTATGGGTATTTCCCTTGTCAATCTGAGGGCAATTCTCTACATATATATGACTCAGAAAACCAATCACAACAGATTGCAACTTTCGAGTTTCCCAGACAAAAGTCTTTAAGACGGCTGTGCATAGCAGATTTCTTTGCACCAAAGGAGTCGGGAATTATTGATGTCTTCCCAATGCAAGCGGTGACTGTAGGGGAAATTGCCACAGAGTTTGCCCAAAAGCTGTTTGCTGCCAATCAATACACCGATTATCTGTATTTCCACGGCATGGCGGTGCAGGTAGCGGAAGCTGTAGCTGAATGGACACACGCCAGAATTCGTCGTGAGTTAGGTTTTACTGCTGAGGAACCCGACAATATTCGGGATATATTGGCACAACGCTATCGTGGCTCACGATATAGTTTTGGGTATCCAGCTTGTCCAAATATTCAGGATCAGTACAAGCAACTGGAGTTATTGCAGACTGACAGGATTAACTTGTATATGGATGAAAGCGAACAACTTTATCCAGAACAGTCTACCACTGCGATTATTACCTATCACCCGTTAGCCAAATACTTTAGCGCGTAGAATCCTACTCGTTAACCCAATACGCTTGGTGTTAGTGATATTTTGCCCTGGAAGATTCCCCCAACCCCCCAATTGATCGGGGGGTTTAATTCTTATCATATATAGGTTATAACTCTCTCATAAATATTTTGTGGTATGATTAGGAGTTATTCTAATTTTATTTTTTGGCAATTCAAATAGTAAGAGTTTATCAATTATTTAGAGTAAGTATTATCAAGCGATGCCTACGGCGGGCTGCGCCTACGCTAACTAATAACCATTAAAACTTGGTCTTCAATAATTAACCATTCGTCATAGGGATAGAGAGGGACATTTCGCTGCTTAAGGAGTTGGCGAAAGTCGTTTGGTTGCATATCCGCTAGTTGGCTGGCATAGCTTAAGGTTAGGGAACTCCAAGAAATAAATTATCCAATATTGTGGGGTGGGCATCCTGCCCGCCCAGTCTATAGGGCGGGCGAGACGCCCACCCCACAAGAGTTAATTGGATATTTTTTTATTTGGAAGTCTCTTAAGCGATCTGTTTGGAACAGGTATAGTGCAATCTCTTGGCGAAACTTACTCTTAGTAAGCCCAGATGCTTGCAAGATTTCGTCTGAAATTATGACACTCATCGCAGGATTATCTCACCAGTCATAATTTTTAGGGTAGCTCATTGATCGCCCATCAAAAACTAGTTATTTCACATTTTTAAAATAATTTAGCACCCAAGTAGTGCATAAGAACTAGTGAATTGGCATAGTTAGCGGTACAGCTTTTCTATGCAAGGGAAAGTACTTTATGAACAAACGATTATTGATTGAAATACTCCGACAAAAACTTACTCAGATAGAAAATTTAACGGAGGTAAAGTTGAAAGATATTTTAGAGAAATTAGAAAGCCAAAAAGCAAAACTTCCACTAGAGGATCACTCAATTATTGATTGGGGAATCAGCGTAATACGAGTAAGAATGCAACAGAGAGAACAACTCATGGTTATAGTGCAGAAAAAGTTTGACAATATCTACAACGCTATCAAACAGAAATGGGATGATAAGCCTGAGCAAAATGAAATATATCTCTCACTTGCAAATGGGTTACAGGAAATTATAGAATATCATGCTAGTACTGATTTAGAATATGCAGAAGGTGCTGGAAAATATATTGTTGATTTGAGGAATGATTTGAAATCTTTCTGTGACGAGAAGAAAATTCGCGATAAAATTTCTATCAAACAGATACTTGAAAATACAAGTAGCTTTTTAAAGCGTAAAGTCAAGAAAAAAAAAGAACAAGCCAAAAAAGATAAAGATGAAAAAAAAAGACAAATGGCAAGTAAGTTAGCAGAGTACTACGAACAGGCTAATAGAGATATACTTTCTCCATAAATAACAAGGTAAGAATCAGCTATCGCAGACTGAATTACACGTGAAGATGGAGTAGAGTTCCAAGCACCATCTAGAACTTTATCTCCAAAATGATTAGAACTACTCACAAGTTAAGGATTTAAAGGTTATGGTTGAACTCCATCTTCTTCCAGTTCATGAACGATTGTCAGATTTTCTTGCTGTTTAGCAACTGGATCTGTTGTGATTTCTTGAAAAACTTTATTAATAAGATTTGTTACTTCACTAGAATCTTGTCCTGCTATTACTAGCTTACGCAGTGTGATTATAAGTAGTCCCATTTGTGCTTGAAAAATGCTTTCACCTTCGTAAAATTCTTCCTGCTCACTTCCTTTCTGTCTAGAGTTATCAAAAATTGAAGTGAGAGTATTTTTTGAGTCTTTATTCAATGCAGTACTTTTAAGTTGAAAATTGAGAACTGAATCTTCACAAACTTTAATTTGTTGAAAATATCCTTTACTAAATTTAACAGAAGACTTGTCTAAAGTAGCTATTGATCTATCGCTAAGTTTTTTAATTGCTAATGAAAATTCTCGGTTGATTTCCGATACATTATTTTTCTTAAGTTCATCTATAACTTCAGTGATGATAATATTCAATATCTGATGTTCTAACCAGTTTACATATCCTTCAATTTCCTGAAGTTTTTTGGTAGTATTTTTATTTTCCTTATCAACAAGTTTTGGCACTATCTCACTTTTCAAATCATTTCTCAAATTTGTTTCGATATCTCTCTTAATTCTGTCCCGTTCTTGCTCCTTTAAAACTTCTGTAAGAATATCCTTAACTGCAAAAGCTGCAAATATTGAGGCTATGGTAAATATTACGGGAAAAGTAATCTGACCAAATAAATCTCCCTTTGCTTGACTGATTTCATCTTTTGCTACTTTCTCCGCCTCCTCCTTAACCTGTTTGTTGATTTCTCCACTAATATAGGTTCTTCCTAAAGGAGATTCTTTATCAAGATTCAACAGAGCTTTTTGTCCATCGAATATTTTGGATCGTTCCGCCGCTACCTGACTCTTAACTTCCTCTTGTACCTGTTTTTTGATTTCCTCACCCAATTGCTTTTTTACTTCTTTCTCTACCTGCTCTCTTTGCAAAGCTTTGAACATATTCACTTGAGCAGGGTTAAATAAAAAGGAAGCTACTACCATAAGCACAAAAGCCGGAATGAACACACATATAGAAACTTTGAGTGCTTCTTGCCATGCTACTACCGTCTTATCTTTTGGAGATTGCGACATTTTTGATGCACCTCACATTGACTTTTCAAAAACGCGAACAATTTCTTTTAAAATCTCTACTTGCTCAGGAGGCACGTTTAGCACTTGATTAACAATCCGAGATGCGGTTGCTCGGTTGACCTGAATTTCCTGAGCAAGTTTGCGAACACTAATGTCACGATTTACCTTGCAAAGCAGCAAGATAGCTCGAAACCATTTGTGTAAATTCACATGAGTTTTATGAAAAATAGTACCAACCGTAACACTATACGAAGTAAAGCAACTATTACAACGGTATCTCTGTTCGTTCTTATACTGTGTTGCTTTAACTGAACCACAGTATGGACAGATTGGCGTCCCATTCCAGCGAATTTTTTCCAGACAAACAAGACACTCTTCATGAGTCTCAAGCATGAGGGCGATACTCCTGATTTTGGGCGATTGGGGGACAATAGCCCAAGCCATACAGAAAAAATCGCCATCACATCAGGAAATCAGCCACAAACTACACAAAACTCTCAAAACCCATCTAAAATCAAACGTACTGATACGTGAGTATTTTCTGTTTTACACAAAGGTGCGTGAGGCTTTTTGTCTCACGCACCTTACATTTGACGTATTATTATGTTGCGTTAATTAAACCTCATCCAAGTTGAGAACCGTAGTTTTCGCCCTCACCCTAAATCCCTCTCCCATATCTGAGAGAGGGACTTTGAAAGTCTAGCTCCCCATATATATGATTCAGAGAACTAATCACAAAATACTTTAGCGCGTAGAATCCTACTCGTTAAAGCAATACGCTTGGTGTTAGTGATATTTTGCCCTGGAAAATCCCCCTAACCTGTTCTCTACCTCTCTCTAACCCTCTCCTTGTAGGAGAAGAAGGGGAGTAAGATTCAAAGCCTCTCTCCTACAAGGAGAGAGGTTTGGAGAGAGGTTCAGATGTTACTTTGCTGATTTTTACGGGAATCCTGTAGTTGTATACCCACCAAATTTATTAATCTCTCAGCTTAGGTAGGCTTATTTATGCAACTCATCACCTCGTTAGATATTAGAAATTCAGAATATTTATCAAAAAATCGCCTCATTAGTTATCATCACCAGTTGCGTCTAATTTTTTCGCTGGGTAATCAGGTAAAAAACGTTCTGGAAATTGGGATTTTTAATTCTCTGTTAACAGACATCTTGAAGAATAATGGATACAACGTCTCCACTGCTGATGTTGACCCCAGCCTCAAACCAGAAATAATTTTGGATTTGACTACAGATTTTTCCTTACCAAAAGATAAATTTGATGCAATTGTCCTGTTTCAAGTTCTGGAACACTTCCCTTACGAACAGTCGGAAGAAGCATTGAGAAAACTTGCCATTGCAACCAAGAAATTTTTGGTGATTTCGATTCCCTATTGCACTCAGTACCTCTCGTTTCAGGTGAAAACCTCTTTCTCAGGCAGACCAAGGCATTTACTATTCAATGTGCCAAAATTCTGGAGTACAACGCCAGTCTGTGACGAACACTGCTGGGAAATGGGTTTAAAAGGTTATCCGAAAACGCGGATTTTAAACTCTGTTGCCAAAGCTGGGTTAACTGTTAAGCAAGAATTTATCGATCCCAGTTATCCATACCATTATTTTTTAGTGTTGGAGAAGAATTTTAGTAATACTTAAACAGCAATCTGTGGGGAGTGGAGAGTCGGAAGTAGGGGAATCCGAATCAGAAAATGGCGGCAAACAATGCTCAAAAAAGGTGCGATCGCCTAAGTTATGCTTTTAAAATCCTAATTGGTATCATACCCTTCTATGTTCTCCGGGTTTATCCTGGAAAACAGATGGCTAGGTTGTATTACCTACTATCATCATTTCAGATACTAACATCGAAAATTACCAATTATGCTAGAACAAGGCACTATCAGTATTCATACTGAGAATATTTTCCCGATCATTAAGAAGTCGCTTTACTCAGACCACCAAATCTTCTTGCGGGAACTGGTATCCAACGCTGTAGACGCCATCCAAAAGCTAAAAATGGTATCCCGCGCCGGCGATTATGCTGGAGATATCGGCGAACCAGAAATTGAAATTGCCATTGACAAAGATAAGAAAACTCTATCCATCTCCGATAACGGTATCGGGATGACCGCAGATGAAGTTAAGAAATATATCAATCAGGTTGCCTTCTCTAGTGCTGAAGAATTTATTCATAAATATGAAGGCAAATCAGATCAACCGATAATCGGCCACTTTGGTCTTGGTTTCTACTCTTCCTTCATGGTGGCGCAAAAGGTAGAGATTGATACCTTATCTTATCAAGAAGGGGCGCAAGCGGTTCACTGGACTTGTGATGGTTCGCCAGCTTTTACTCTCGAAGAATCTTCCCGGACAACTCGCGGTACTACTATTATTCTCAGTCTGCAAGGGGAAGAAGAGGAATTTCTCGAATCAGCACGAATCAAGAATCTTGTCAAGACTTATTGCGACTTCTTGCCAGTCCCAATTAAACTCGATGGCGAAGTAATAAATAAGCAAAAAGCACCGTGGCGAGAGTCTCCAAGTAACTTAACTCAAGAAGATTATTTAGAGTTTTATCGCTACCTGTATCCTTTTCAGGAAGAACCGCTGTTATGGGTACATTTAAATACAGACTATCCCTTTATCATCAACGGGATTTTGTATTTTCCCAAAATGCGACCGGATGTAGATGTTACCAAAGGGCAGATCAAGCTATTTTGCAATCAAGTTTTCGTTAGCGACAACTGCGAAGAAATTATCCCGCAATTCCTGATGCCGATGCGGGGTGTGATTGATAGTACCGATATTCCCCTGAACGTATCGCGCAGTGCCTTACAAGGCGATCGCACCGTGAAGCGAATTGGTGATTACATTGCCAAAAAAGTAGGCGATCGCCTCAAAGAACTTTTCCGCGATAATCGTGAACAGTACATTAGTGCGTGGAAGGATCTTGGCACTTTCGTAAAATTCGGCGTTCTCAACGACGAGAAATTCAAAAAACAAATCGAAGATATCATCGTCTTCCGCACCACCGCCAAGCTGACAGAAAAAGTTGCTGCTGAAACACCAGTGGTTGAAGTCCAGTCTTCAGACGGCGATGCTTGGCAAGATGTCACTCCTTCACCCAGTTCTGACTCAACTCCCATAGCTCCCTATACTACGCTGAAAGAGTATCTAGAACGGAACAAAGAACGTAACGAAAACCGGGTTTTCTACAGCACTGATGAAACAACCCAAACTACATACATAGAACTGCACAAAAATCAAGGTTTGGAAGTCCTGTTTATGGACTCCTTCATCGACACCCACTTTATTAACTTCCTAGAGCGGGAATATCAGGATGTCAAGTTTACGCGGGTAGACTCAGATTTAGATAATACCCTGCTGGAACAAGATAAAGATAAGGAAATTGTCGATCCCAAGACGAACAAAACCCGGAGTGAGACAATCAAAGAGTTATTTGAGAAATCTCTCAACAAACCCAAACTCAACATCCGTACTGAAGCGTTGAAATCAGACGATCCTCATGGTACACCACCTGCGATCGTGCTTTTACCAGAGATTCTCCGCCGGCTGCGAGAAATGAGCGCCATGATGCAGCAGGGAACAGCAGAGTTTCCCGAAGACCACATTTTGTTGGTGAATACTGCTCACCCGCTCATTCAAAATCTGGCAAATCTGAACCAAGGTAGTATCATTCAAGGTGATGGTGAATCGTCTACAAATCAGTTAGTCAACTTGATTTGCCAACACGTCTACGATTTAGCGCTGATGTCTCAGAAAGGATTTGACGCTGAGGGAATGAAATCCTTCGTCGAGCGATCAAATGAAGTACTCACCAAGCTGACAGAACAAGCGAGTAAATAGTGCTGAGTGGAGCATTGGACATTGAAAAGAGGCAGAGTGGCAGAGGGGATGAGGGCAGAGGGGAAAAACTTAGTGTAACTTCTCCTCTGCTCCCCTGCCTCCCCTGCCTCCCCTACCTCCCCTGCTCCCTCATCTCCCTCATCTCCCCACTTCTGCTGCCTAAGACCTAAAATGGAAAGGCTGTATTAAAATAACAATCTGGAGATAGTAGCTATGTCCCGTCGCTGTGAACTAACTGGTAAGAAGGCAAATAACGCTTTTTCTGTTTCTCACTCCCACCGCCGTACAAAACGCCTTCAGCACGCTAATCTGCAAGACAAGCGTGTTTGGTGGGAAGGCGGAAATCGCTGGGTAAGACTAAAGTTGTCTACCAAAGCAATTAAAACCCTACAAATTAATGGGTTAGAAGCAATGGCAAAAGCAGCTGGGATTAACCTGAATCATTACTAAGTAATCTGGATTTTATAACCCGAAACTTTCTTAGGTTGGAATATAGGTGATTCGTAGTGGCGCACAGCTAGCTGTGCGCCACTAGTGTTTATTACACCTTTAGTAGCAGGTAGGCTCTCTAATTAGACTTCTTGCAAAAGTCGGGGTAAAGGTGAAGGGGAAAAGGGTAAAGAAACTCAAAATCCTTCCCATTTAACCTTTACCCTTTTCCCTCTCTTGGAAAAATATATTTTTGCAAGAGGTCTATTTTGAATTCTGTTGGCAGTCAGAGAGAAAGATAGAAATTCATTTTGATTTGGAGAATTTACTTGATTTAGCAGGCAAGAGGCAAGAGCAAGAAGACTATTTGAGTTATACTGAGCTTTTTGACGCAATCAATATGAGTTCTTTATGTAATTTTTACACTACGGATAAATCCCGGTATCTCTGAATAAAAATACTTACCAGGTTTCTATTTTTCATAATTAAAGTTAGACCTCTGTATACCCAAAGTTAATTATGAATTGATTTTGTAATTGCTCAACACTTTTAACAAGGAGACGAGATAAAGATTAACTGAATAAATACACAAACTTCCCGGACTCGAACAACTATCAAAGGAGGAAACAGAAGCCTTGATAGTTTAGCTATGAAAGGAAATCCAGAAACTAAAAACCGCACTGGAAGCGACAAGTAATCAAGACTATCCACCAAGCAAGACTAGTTGAGCAATTACAAATAAACAAGGGAATACTGAAAGCAGGTAGTGTATTTTCTTTATACATTTATGACAACGAACAGTTATGAAACGTCGAACCACTTAGACCTGCAAGAGTGTCACAAACAGTTACATCTCACGGTTCAATATCAAAAAATATTGGCGAGGATTCTGGCTAAGATTCGCGCATCTGTAAACATCGAATCCCTCTGTTCGACTTCTTGTCAAGATATTTGTCGGCAATTGAAGATTGAGCGAGTTGCAATCTATCGCTTTAACACTGACTGGAGCGGTAGTTTTCTCAATCGTTTTGGCTTTGCAGAACATCCTTGGGATGCATTGACTGCCTTTGGACAGGATTTGGTGTGGGAAGATTCGCATTTGCAAGAAACTCAGGGAGGGCGATATCGCAAAAATGAGCCGTTTGCTGTAGCTGACATTTACGATGCCGGGCACGCTCGTTGTCATATTGAAGTATTAGAACAGTTTCAGATTCGGGCGTATGCGATCGCACCCATCTTCATCGGGCCAAAATTGTGGGGAATGCTGGCAGCTTATCAACACTCTGCTCCTCGGCAATGGTATCCTCACGAAGTCGAATTCTTTGCCCAAGCTGCCAGCCATCTCGGTTTAGCAATGCAGCAAGCAGAAAATTTAGAACAGACTAAACAACGCACAGCAGAACTGCAAGATGCGATCGCAAGGCAACGTGCGTTGACGGAAGTAGTAGGAAATATTCGCTCGTCTGTAAATACCAAAATTATTCTAGACACTGCCTGTCAAGAACTCTGTAAACTCCTGAAGTTAGAGCGGGCAGCAATTTACCGCTTCAATGAAGACTGGAGCGGCGAATTTGTCAGCCAATTCGGGATGGTAGAAGCACAGTGGAATAGAATCCATCCTTTTGGTAAAAATCTCGTTTGGGAAGATACCTACCTCCAAGAGACGAAAGGTGGACGCTACCGCAATAACGAAAGTTTTGTTGTCAACGATATCTACCAAGCCGGACACTCGCGTTGTCATATCGATATTCTGGAGCAATTTAAGATTCGGGCATATACCTTAGCGCCCATCTTCATCGGCCCAAAACTATGGGGACTGATCGCAGCATATCAACACTCCGGGCCGCGTCAATGGGCAAATTACGAAGTGGAGTTTCTGGGACAGGTCGGGGCACAATTAGGAGTAGCGATTCAGCAAGCCGAGAATTTGGCTCAGTCGAAACAACAGGCTTCTGCCCTACAAGATGCGATCGCAAGGCAACGAGCATTAACTGAAGTAGTCGGTAAAATTCGCTCGTCCCTGAATATTGATTTAATCCTAAAAACCACTTGCCAAGAAGTATGTAAACTGCTGCGAGTTGAGCGGGTTGGCGTTTATCGCTTCAATGAAGACTGGAGTGGCGAATTCGTCAGTAATTTCGGTATGGTTGAGGCACAGTGGGATAGCATCAATCCCTTTGGCAAAAATCTCGTTTGGGAAGATACCCACCTCCAAGAAACTAAAGGGGGACGCTATCGCAACAATGAAAATTTTGCCGTAGAGGATATTTACCAAGCTGGACACTCACGCTGTCACCTCGATATTTTGGAGCAGTTTAAGATTCGCGCTTATGCGCTAATCCCAATTTTTGTGGGAAGGAATCTCTGGGGATTGCTGGCTGCCTATCAACATTCTGCACCGCGCCAGTGGGATAGTGTGGAAGTGGAATTTTTAGGACAGGTTGCTAGCCAACTGGGTGTAGCACTGCAAAGTTCTCAAATGGTGACTCAAATTCAAACTCGCGCTGATGAACTGCAACAATCGGCTGAACAGCGCCGGATTTTATTTGATTTGGTCGTCAAAATTCGGGAATCTTTAGATTTGGAGACGATCCTTAAGACTACAGTACAGGAAGTGAGGCGATCGCTAAATACAGATCGAGTTGGCATTTTCCGCTTCGATCCGAATGTCGGTTTTTGCAGCGGTGAATTTATTGCTGAAGATGTCTTACCCAAGTTTGATTCTGCCCTTGCTGTGAAGGTACAAGACTATTGCTTCGGCGATCAATACGCACCCCAATATCGTCAAGGGCAAGTGCAAGTAATGTCTGATGTCAACAGCGTTGGCTCCAAAGTCCCTCATCTGGATGTAATTGAGCGATTCCAAGTCAAAGCACAGATTGTTGTGCCGTTGATGGAAGGGGATGAATTGTGGGGGTTGTTGTGCATTCACCAATGCACCCATACACGTCATTGGGAAGAAGCTGAATTGGAATTTGTCACCCAA
This sequence comes from Nostoc sp. EspVER01, assembly GCF_034530635.1. Lineage (NCBI taxonomy): Bacteria > Bacillati > Cyanobacteriota > Cyanophyceae > Nostocales > Nostocaceae > Nostoc > Nostoc sp. EspVER01. Next base: position 90,241 of record NZ_JAVRCS010000004.1, on the reverse strand, counting down.
GTGGCAGCTCAACTCAGTGTAGCACTACGTCAAGCCAACTTATTTCAACAATCCAGTTTACTGGGTCAAACTCGTGAAGAAGCGAATCAACTCGCTCAAGCACTGAATGAGCTGCGTACTGCCCAAATGCAAATTATCCACGCTGAAAAAATGGCCAGTTTGGGGCAACTGGTGGCGGGAGTTGCCCATGAAATTAATAACCCGATTAATTTCATTCACGGTAACTTAGAACACGCCCACCAATACACGCAAGAATTGCTTCGCTACGTGCAGCTTTTTTGGCATCATTATCCCAATGCCGCACCAGAAATCCAAGAGTTCTTCAAAAAAGCCGAAATAGAGTATTTGGTCGAGGATTTACCTCAATTATTCCAGTCCATGCAGGTAGGTACTGAACGCATTCGGGAAATTGTCACCTCTTTGCGGAACTTCTCGCGCCTAGACGAAGCTGACTTCAAACCAGCAAATATTCACGAAGGCATCGACAGTACATTAATGATTTTACAAAACCGTTTGAAGCCCTCAGCCGATAGCCTCAACATTCATGTGAGCAAAGATTATGGTACTTTACCTCTAATAGAATGCTATCCCGGTCAGTTGAATCAGGTATTTATGAATTTGCTGTCCAATGCCATTGATGCTCTAGAAGAACGAACCACGCAGGAATCTTCTGAAGCACTGGCAAAAAACCCCTGCAAAATCCAAATTTCTACCTCCCTGCTCAATAAAGATTGGATTGTCATTCGCATCGCCGACAACGGACTCGGCATAGATGAAAAAGTCCTCTCTCGACTGTTCGATCCATTTTTTACTACCAAGGTTGTCGGTAAAGGTACAGGTTTGGGACTGTCTATCAGTTATCAGATAGTTACAGAAAAACACAACGGTAAAATATACTGCCAATCTGAACTTGGCAAAGGTACAGAGTTTGTGATTGAGTTGCCGATTCGTCAGGTCGCAGCTAGAAAATCAGTAGCTAAACTCAAGGTGTTAGACCAGGTATAAGCAAAGAGGTAAAGTGATGATTTTTACCAGTTAAACTGAAAAATTATCACTTTTTTACTCAGCACTCACTACTGTTTTGGTAACAGTGGTATTACATAATTGTTTTACCTTTTCTGTTACCCAATCAACACGATCCTTTCCCCAAAATCTCTCGCCTTCGACTACCCAAGTCGGGACTCCGGGACAGCCAAATTGTTCGTATTCTGCCAAAGCTGCCACTGCTGCAAGTTTTGCTGCTTCCCCGTAGATTAACTCAAGAATGCGATCGCCATTCAACCCAACATCATTTGCAACTTTCTTAATCACAGACTCATCGTTGACATCAAGTTGGTCAATGTAAGTCGCTCGAAAAAAAGCTGCATCAAGCAGATGCTCCTTCCCCGTTCCACAAGCAGCGTAATACGCCCTTGCAGGAAGTTCTTCGCGGCCAAACTTCATTTTCTCCCAGCGCTTAACCCACCTACCAAATTCTTCAAACTCCTTGAGCCGTATTTCAATGCCGTACTTTTTTGCCCATCGCAGACAATCTTCTTTGTGATACGACGATAACACGGTGCTTTCACTTCGTCCTTGTAGGTCAGCTACCTTTATACCTCGTTCCTTCGGTATGTAGATTGGTCGTCGTTTAATATCAACAGGCAAACCCTGCAATGCTTTTTCGGCAAGAGCAATACCAATATATGAATTTGACGAGTGGTATATCGAGTATGAGTATACTTTGATTCGCTGCGACATCTTGGCTACCGTAGCTACCTAATTGATAATATTACGAATTAGCGATCGCAGCAGTAGCCAATATTCAATCATTAGAGTCCCCAATCCCCACTGTGTTAGATAACAATAATAGGAATTAGGGACTTCCAGAAAATAAATTATCCAATTTACTCAGATAATATTTTGTTGTCTTCCCCCTGCTCCCTGCTCCCTGCTCCCCTGCCTACCCAGCGATAGGATATTTTTTTAGTTGGAAGTCCCTTATCAGGCGACACAACGATTTAGCCGCTATACGCTCACCCGATACGGAGAATGAAAATCAATTCGCTCTTATATTGCGGAGCGTTAACGCTTGCCTAAGAAGTCTTTTTTGCCAAGCTCTACACCGCAGTGTCTGAGAATGTCATAGGTTGTTGTGACATGGAAATAAACGTTTGGCAAAACAAAATATAGGAGAAATGGCATTCCTTCAAAAGATAGGCTCTTGTCACCCTGCGTAATGGTAATTGTTTTATCTTCCGAACCATCTATTTGTTCGGGTTTAAATGTGTCTAAATAAGAGATAGTTTTCTGAACGCGGTCAATAAGTTCGGGCAATGTAGTTTCATTGTCCTCAAACTTGGGTGCTTCTGCCCCTGCTAATTGTGCAGCACCTCTCTTTGCGATGTCAGAGGCAATTTGTACTTGTCTTGACAATGGAAACATATCTGGGAATAGACGACTATTGAGCAACACATGCTGATCTATTTTTTTGGTTTCTGCGTATGTAGCACCTTTTTCAAGAATACTTACAAGGTTATTCAGTGTGTGAATAAACACTGGTACTGAAGCTTGATACATTGAAATACTCATTGATATTTCTCCAGAAAAAGTTCTATCTTTGTATAGTTGGTGTCTTGTCGAAATAAGTGGTGCGATTCGGTCAGTCTAAATCTATCGCATCGGATAAGCCCTACACATAAACCCGGATTTCTCACCACACCTCTTAAAGCCTGCGTTTGTGCCGGGGAGAAGTAATAAGTAATGAGTAATGAGTAAAAACTTATTACTTATTACTCCTTACTCATTACTCCTCCTCGCTCCATCAAATGCCTTAAGCTTGTGAGAAATGCGGGATAAAACGCGCGATCGTCATGAAGAGCGGGAAGAGAAAATTCCATACCTTTACCCCCGCCCCTTATCCCCAGAGAAGACCCCACCTTCCCATTTGCACCTCTGCCTCTTTATCAATCCGTATCTGGTTGCTACAGTCGCGGTGAAAAATACTAAGCTGGTAGATAGCACGTTAAAACTTTAGCGGAAATTCCAAATCGCATTCATCGGCGCTTTAGAATTCTCCATTGGCGAACTACCTGTAATTACATTATGTTTGATGCATTATCTGACCGTTTAGAATCCGCCTGGAAAAAACTGCGGGGACAGGACAAAATTTCTCAATCCAACATTCAAGATGCATTGCGCGAAGTGCGCCGCGCCCTGTTGGAAGCAGATGTCAATCTCCAGGTAGTCAAAGATTTTATTAGCGAAGTCGAAGCCAAGGCACAGGGAGCCGAGGTAATTAGTGGCGTGCGACCTGACCAACAGTTCATCAAAATTGTTCATGATGAATTGGTGGAGGTGATGGGAGAAGAAAATGTTCCCATTGCAGAAGCCCAGGAACAGCCGACTATTATTCTGATGGCTGGGTTGCAAGGTACTGGTAAAACCACAGCTACCGCTAAATTAGCCTTACATCTGAGAAAATTAGAGCGTAGCTGCTTGTTGGTGGCGACAGACGTATATCGCCCAGCCGCGATCGATCAGTTGCTAACGTTGGGTAAACAAATTGACGTACCAGTATTTGAACTAGGAAGCAACGCCGATCCCGTAGAAATTGCCCGACAAGGTGTAGAACGCGCTAGGGCAGAAGGCGTAAATACAGTAATTATTGATACTGCTGGTCGTCTGCAAATTGACGAAGACATGATGGCGGAATTAGCCCGCATCAAAGCAACTGTCCAACCCCATGAAACTCTTCTGGTGGTGGACGCGATGACTGGTCAAGAGGCTGCAAATCTTACCCGCACTTTCCACGAACAGATCGGAATTACTGGAGCGATTCTCACCAAATTAGATGGTGATAGCCGTGGTGGTGCTGCGCTTTCGGTGCGAAAGATTTCGGGAGCGCCGATTAAATTTGTGGGCGTAGGTGAAAAAGTCGAGGCACTGCAACCGTTTTATCCCGATCGCATGGCATCGCGGATTCTCGGTATGGGCGATGTTCTCACTTTGGTAGAAAAAGCCCAGGAAGAGTTTGACTTAGCCGACGCTGAGAAAATGCAGGAGAAAATTTTGTCAGCGAAGTTTGACTTTACTGACTTTCTCAAGCAGTTGCGGATGCTGAAAAACATGGGTTCTCTGGGAGGCTTGATCAAGATGATTCCAGGGATGAACAAGCTTTCAGACGATCAACTCAAACAGGGAGAAACCCAGTTAAAGCGCTGTGAGGCGATGATTAACTCCATGACTCGCCAAGAACGCCACGACCCCGATTTATTAGCCAGTTCTCCCAGCCGGCGGCGGCGGATTGCTGCTGGCTCAGGCTATAGAGAGTCAGATGTCAGCAAACTGGTAGGTGATTTCCAAAAAATGCGATCGCTCATGCAGCAAATGGGCCAAGGTGGCTTCCCTGGAATGCCGGGAATGTTCGGCGGTGGCGGTGGCATGGGTAATGCCTTCGCAGGCGCTGGTAATCGTCCCGCAGCCCCCGGATGGCGAGGTTATGATGGTGTCCCAGCCACGAAAAAGAAAAAACCCAAAGATAAAAAGAAAAAAGGCTTTGGTAATCTTTAATTATTGGGCATGGGGCCTCTTGCATAAATCAAAAATAAGAACCCCACCCCGCCAAAGCTATGCTTTGTCTCCCCTCCCCGCAAGCGGGGAGGGGTTGGGGGTGGGGTGTTATGGACTTTGGCAATAAGTCTATTACCAATGACAAATGACAAAGGACTAATGACAAATAGCAGCAAATGCTAGGCAGTGCTAAAATTAGCATTTCGACCTCAGAATTTATCAGCAGAGGAAACTAACCCTCAATTTCTTGGCAATAGCCACATTTAGGATACTTCCTCACCAATTAGTTGCTAACTAATATCTAACAACAGGAGAATGATTCTTCAACCATGATCAAACTGCGCTTGAAACGATTCGGTAAAAAGCGGGAAGCAAGTTACCGCATTGTCGCCATTAACAACCTCGCTCGCCGCGATGGCCGTCCCTTAGAAGAATTGGGTTTTTATAACCCCAGAACTGATGAAGTGCGACTAGACGTTCCCGGTATCGTCAAGCGACTACAACAAGGCGCTCAACCCACTGACACCGTTCGTCGCATTCTAGTAAAAGCTAATGTTTTTGAGCAGGTCAGTGCAACAGCCGCATCATAATTTCGGAACAAAACTCCCAACAGCTAGCCCCAACTATGTTGAGCTGGTTCGGTTTTTGGTGCAGCCGTTTTTGGAATCTCCAGAGACATTAAGTGTCGATTGTGAAATTTCTCAGGCCCTCAACCGGGTTTGGGTTCGCATCGCCTTTGAAAGCACAGATAAAGGAAAAGTGTTTGGTCGAGGGGGACGCAATATTCAGGCGATTCGTACAGTAATTGCCGCAGCCGCAGCCGCAGCTGGGCAATCAACATACCTGGATATCTACGGCAGCACCACGCCGGGCCGCGAGGGTATGTCTTTTGATGAAGAGACAGAAGAGCGATCGCCACCGCCGACTAAGAGAGAACCGCGAAATGATGGGCCTAAACCCATTGTTAAACCACGCCTCCGCTAGGTTGAAACTAAAGAGCAAGTCTGAGCGGTTGTTGTTACCTCCGCTCAGAATTTTTATAAAGATGGAAAGTAGCAAAAAGATTTAAAAATCTTTTTTTGGACTCTTCACCAGTAGGGGCTATGCCCTCACCCCCAGCCCCTCTCCCAACATAGGAGAGGGGAGTAAATTCTCCAGTTCCCCTTCTCCCTACAGGGAGAAGGGGTTAGGGGATGAGGGCAAGCTGTACGCCCCTAGGGATGATTCATTTATTACAAAAATTTTTCAAAATGTTAGGTAATAAAAACATAATTTCGCCGTTAGGGACTTGCGTGAAAATAAAGTACCAATAAACCGAGTTTCGACTGCGCTCAACCCTCAGATGTCGAGAGTTGAGCGCAGCGATGCACTGAGCGCAGTCGAAGTGTCGAAACCCTCCTGGCTGGGACACTATTAACCCGCAGATCCCTTAGCAAGAAAAAATTAACCTTTGTCAAATACAGATCCTCACCAATTAAGAAATACTATGGCAGGTGCCTTAACAATTCAGCTGCCGAATGTTCCCAGTGCGATCGCTCTTGCAGGAGATGGAGAAGAAAATCTCAAAATCCTATCTCGGCAAACAGGAGCCGCTTTAGTGCTACGCGGGCAAGAATTAGTGATTTCTGGTACTGAAAAGCAAATTGATCTGGCTTCTCGATTAGTGCGATCGCTTGAAGACCTCTGGATTAAAGGCAATACTATTTCCAGTGCCGATATTTTAACAGCCCGTCAAGCCATAGATAGCGATCGGCAAGGGGAACTGCAAGATTTACAGCGAGATGTCCTCGCCAAAAGTCGCCGCGGTGAAGAAGTCCGTGCCAAAACCTTCCGCCAGCGCCAATATATCGACGCACTCCGTAGACGCGATCTCACCTTTGGAATTGGCCCTGCTGGTACCGGCAAGACTTATCTCGCTGTTGTTGTCGCCGTGCAAGCACTCCTTGCCAACCAAGTGGAAAAGCTAATTTTAACTCGCCCTGCCGTCGAAGCCGGTGAAAAACTCGGTTTTTTGCCTGGAGATTTACAGCAGAAAGTTAATCCTTATCTTCGCCCACTTTACGATGCTATTTATGAATTCATCGACCCAGAAAAAATACCCAGTTTAATGGAACGCGGTGTGATTGAAGTCGCACCACTCGCCTATATGCGGGGACGCACTCTCAATAACGCTTTTATAATTGTCGATGAAGCTCAAAATACTACACCCGCTCAGATGAAAATGGTTTTGACTCGTTTGGGTTTCCGTTCGCGGATGGTGATTACAGGCGACATGACACAAACTGATTTACCGCTTCATCAACAATCGGGTTTAGGAGTGGCTTTACAAATTTTAAAACACGTTGAAGGCATTGCCTTTTGCGAATTTTCCCAAAGAGATGTCGTGCGCCATCCTCTAGTTCAGCGTATTGTCGCTGCTTATGAACAATATGAAAAATAGGGATTGGGCATTAGTCATTAGTGAAAAAACTGACAAAGGATAACAATTGATGAGTACTACTTTGAAAGAATTTTTAGAAGCTTGCGAGACTCTTGGAACGTTGCGTTTAATTGTTACTAGTAGCGCTGCTGTTTTAGAAGCACGAGGTAAGGTAGAAAAGTTATTTTATGCAGAATTGCCTAAAGGAAAGTATGCGAATATGCATACTGAAGGCTTTGAGTTTCACTTGAATATGGATAAAATCACTCAGGTTAAATTTGAAACAGGTGAAGCGAAGAGGGGTAACTTTACAACTTATGCCATCCGGTTTTTAGATGATAAACAGGAATCTGCTTTAAGCCTCTTTTTACAATGGGGTAAACCGGGAGAATATGAACCAGGACAAGTGGAAGCTTGGCAAACTCTAAAAGAGAAGTATGGCGAAGTTTGGCAACCTTTACCAGCAGAAATTTAATACAGCTAAACTGATAGGGGTGGAGGAAATCGGATATCTGCACTGAACTGCTCGATATTAACGCTGCGATGAATCGGTAAAATATATTCTAAATTTTCGTGGGGACGGGGAATAATGTGATTAGAAAGTACCTCGCCACCGTCAACTCGCAGCACCGCCTTTAATCCTGCTGTCACTGCTACATTCACTTCGCCTACAGCTCCTCGAATTAAGACAGTAATTCGTCCCAAATCAGTGTTTTCATAACCAACAAGGGTTACACGGGCAGCTTTACACATGGCATCTCCCACTTCCACTGCTGCGGGAACGCCATAAACTTCAATCATGCCTAATGCCAATGTCATGCTATTACTATAAATTCGGGATAGGGCTAATTATCTCACTACAAAGTTTTAATTTATTACAGAAAATTACTTAATTTTTAATCGATAAACAATAACCATTAAATACAAAATTGCTAATGCTTGTAATGAAGGTAATTTGGAGTTTTTGCTTGCTATTTTTATTCCTTATCTGGGGTGGCGATGCTTTAGCAGGAGAGTTGTCTGAAAGGTTAGCAAATTTTCCCCAATGGGAAAAACTAACTTCAGTGCAATCGGCTTCGGGTGATTTAGTTTACCCTGAATGGATGTCTGGTACTTGGAAAGTTACAAGTACCTTAGTAGATTTAGCTGCACCTTTGGCACCAGAGATTGTAACACCAGGATTTGAAGGTAATCGCCGACAATTAAATCAGCCTGTGAGTTTTGTTGTAAGATTTGTGAAGGAGCAAGCACATACTCCTTGGTTAAAAATATTACCTGAGATAGATGATAAATCCCCCAACTTAGTAGCGGATAGAGCATTTAATAGCTTGAATTTGGCAAGGGCTTATTTAGGGGATGAAGCAGTGTTATCAGTCAAAGTAGATCCAGATTCACCTAATCGTCAAATTACATTCTTGCGTAGCAGTCGCCAACTAGTTTCCATTGTGACTGCACGCGCCACAGAAACTACCCCTAATGGTAAGTTCATCACCACAGAAGTGTTTCAACAACTATTTAAAGGCGGTTCGCGCCCTTATTTAAACTCTGTAGAATCTACTACGGCTTATCATAAACTTCCAAAATCTAATCCGGCGATTGAGGCAGATCAAGTAACTGCTGTCTATCTTTCACCCCAAGATCCAGATTACTTTAAAGCCGGTTCTCGACCAGTTGCTCTCTACCGCTATCGCCTCGAATTTTTCCCTCAAGAACTACCAACTACTCCCAAAGGGTGATTTGTCATCTAGCTCTTGACTACTTTGTAATACGTCTGTAGTATATAAATTCCAAGTTTACGATCGCGCTCTTGGACGGTGTGCATCATGGCTAAATTTCAAGATATTGTCAATTACTTTCGCTCTGACTGGAAGCTGAGTCTCTTTAGTATCGCAGCATCCAGCGTTTACGAAATTATTGATTTAGTTGTTCCTTATGCGATCGGGCAGATATTAAACGTTTTGTCTGCTCAACCTTTGGACAAACCACTTCAAAGTGCGATCGCAACTTTTTCGGACATCACTAATTATCCAGTTACTAAAACTCTATCTTTGAGTTTATTGCTGGGTTTAGTTTTCGTTGTCACTGTAGTGAGAGCGCCAACACAACCTTGGTTAACCCACTGGTTTCATTGGGATATAACCTTAAGGTTGCGTCGGCAGAAAGCCCAAACAGCCATAGAAAAAATTCTCACTCTTCCACTAGAATTTTATGATGAAAATAACCCTGGACGCATCGCTGGAAGAATAGCTAGAGGTATCTCTAACCACACTTTTACGTACCCCGAAATCGCGGGGCAGTTGATTCCTAAACTAGTTCGGGTGCTGGGAATTTTCGTATTTATCTTAGTGATTGAGTGGCGAATTGCGATTTTATATCTGATTTCCTTTGTGCTTATTCTTAGCTTTACCTTGAAAGATTTAAAGCAGCTAATTTGGCACGAAACTATTCTGGATAAATATGGAGAGGATACTGAAAGTCGCAATTCGGAACTGATCACCAACATCAAAACGGTGAAAGCATTTGCCACAGAAGCTAACGAACTGAAGCGGCAAAAGCAACGTTTGGATCGCGAATTAATGGTGGTTGAGTATCGTGTCCACAAAGGTTATACGAAACTGGCTACTTGGCAAAGAACTGTAATTCAGTTCTGCGTCTTTACTATTCTGGGTATGACTCTCGCAGCAACCGCAGACGGAAGAATTTCTCTGGGTCACTTTGTCATGACTTTAACTCTTTCTAGCATGGCTTATGCCGAATTAGAACCTATTAGCAATTTGGCAGAAATTTTTGCTCGTCGTTATTCTTCAATGTTGCGGTTTCACGAATTTCTCCAAGAACCAACTGCATCTGATTCAGCTACTCTTTTAGAAGAGAGTAACCAGACAGAATCACCTTATAAATTTACTGGAAAAGTCGAGTTGTCACACGTCAGTTTTGGATATGATCCCAACCGTCAAGTTTTACAAGATATCAACTTGTTGATTGAGCCATACCAAACAGTGGCATTAGTGGGGCGTTCCGGTTCTGGTAAGTCTACTTTAGTGAAATTGCTGTTGCGATATTTTGAACCTCAATCAGGTCAAATTCTGATTGATGGTCAAGATATTCGCACTTTGAATGTAGGTAAGTATAGACGAAGGCTAGCGATCGTTCACCAAGAAGTAGACGTTTTCAACGGTACTATCTTGGATAACCTGACTTATGGCAGAACAAATGCCAGTTTGGAGCAGGTTAAGGAAGCCTGTAGAATTGCCAGAGTCGATGAAGTAGTGCAGCACTTACCCCAAGGTTATTACACCGTGGTGGGAGAACGAGGTGTCAGGTTATCTGGAGGACAAAGACAACGCTTAGGAATTGCTAGGGCGTTGTTAGTGGAACCAGACGTGCTGATTTTTGACGAAGCCACCTCTAGTTTAGATTATGAGTCTGAGCGTTCAATTCAGCTAGCGATGCGATCGATTCAGGGCACTTGCACCACGATTGTTATTGCCCACCGTTTAAGCACAGTACGGGAAGCAGATAAAATTGTCGTTCTAGAGCAAGGAAAGATTGTAGAAGTGGGTAGCCACGACGAACTCTTGCGTCACGAGGGTATTTACCGCCGCTTGCACTCCCTGCAAGAAACAGGAGAACTTCTGAGTTAGGCGACATACACATTTGGGATTTTGGATTGACCCTACAAATTAATCTGCTTGATTAAATCGACCTTATTGCCAATAAAGTCGATTTTTTTTCCAATTGTCCAGAACAGTATTTTGTACAAGACTGTTTGACTACTATACAAAAAAAAGTTTCACGATTCTGATTTTTGAAGAATATTTCAGATGAAACCCCGAACAAATGGGCTTTTGAGTCTCATTATGTTTTCAGAAATCAAATTGAAGTCCTATAAGTACAGCTTTGCGTAAAATCATGGCAATTGAGGGTTGAAATTTAAACGCAAAGGTACGCAAAGAATTCGCTAAGAATTAATGAAATGTTGTACTAAGATTTGCTCTTACCTGATTCTTTCTGTGCCGCCTCACTATATTTTTTATATAGTTGAGTACGAATCTTAGCTTCTTGATAACGACTGTGGGTTTGTGGTACTGTACTCATTAAATCTGAAGCCCGTTGCCACTTAGCAGCAATCTCTAACCACTGAGTTGAGGTTGTAGCTGTTTTTCCAGATGCAGAGGCTTGGTTGGCAATTCGCACAGATATTTGAAATGGATCGTCAGATGGCTCAGAAAAGCTATTGTTAGGAGAGCGAGATGGTGTTTGGGCTTTCCTCTCGTTAGTATTTTCTGTAGTTAAAGATTTGGAACTTTCTGGTTGTATTAGGTTTTTCAGTTTATTACCTAGCTGGGCATAAACAACCCAACTAAGCAACAACAGCGAGCATAAACCAGCTGCTGCTAATATCTTTGTTTTAGGTTTATTTTTGTATTTTTCTTTGTTAATAAGTACTAAAGGACGAGAGACTTGAGTTTTAGGATAATTTGGTTTTCCTAGTTCAGCTTGAGCTTCTGTGAAATCTTTAATTAATTGCTTTAGAATACTTGGCTGAATTAATGTAATTTCCTGTGACCAAAGCAATTGGTTTTCGCGATCGCTATCTATTTCTTTTAACCACAGCAATTGTTGTTCTCGAACAATCCGACTATTGATCTTAACACGGCGAATGTGACGCGGGGCGATAGACTCAAGAATTTGCTGGATTTGTTCTACCAGGGGAGATTGCTCTAGTTGCTCTACTTTAGCTGCCTCGCACAGAATTTGTAAGACACCATCAGAAAAAATGGCTCTAGTTCTGACACAAGACTGGGCTAGCTTTTCGTTCAATAGCTGAATAATTGCCGCAACGCTGCCTTGGTGAGCTTGCCAAGCTATATCGTTTATCCGGTCTACCACCTGAAATTTAGTGATAGCTCTTCCACCCTGACTGATTAACGTATTCATTAATTTAGGGACTCTTTTCTACTGACCTTGATCTTGTCTTCGATTTTACGAGTAAAAAGATGAGTTGCCAAATAATATCATAAATATAGAAATATAGAGCTTTCTTTTGCGGTTTGTAAGGAAGCTCGCTGATGGTCAGTTGATTTGTACGCTGCCACATTTTCAAGATGTGGAATTCTTCGGTTGAAACTGCGCTTTCAAGGTAACGCCTATGCTGACGGACGAGTTACCTATTTGATATAGTACACGATCGCGTCTTTTTGCGTAGGCGTAGCCCGCCATAGGCATCGCCTTTAGTCAGAGTCAGCTAGGTGAATACACTCTGTTCCCGATGCAAAGTGCCTATGATATGCGATCGCAAAGTTCATAAACTAAACAAAATAATCATATCAGGATACTTTTGTGAGGAATTATAGTTTTTTTTACCTTTTTGCCACAGTGACAATAATAAATAGCACAGCGATCGTTACATTAGAAGATATATAAATAAAAATCAACAATGATTTTTTTTCGTTCGCAGTTCACACAAAATCATGAGTGCAAGTACCATTATTTCCGATAATCCCTTACTCCAAGGCAATGGTTTACCTCCCTTTACAGAGATTAAACCAGAACGAGTAGTACCAGCCTTCAATCAGTTGCTAGCAGAACTTGACCACCAACTTGCCAGCTTAGAGGCTAGTGTACAGCCCACTTGGAGTGGTTTAGTAGAACCCTTAGAAAAGCTGACAGAACGGCTTACCTGGAGTTGGGGGACGGTAAATCATTTAATGGGTGTTAAAAATAGCCCGGAACTGCGCGAAGCTCATGAAATCGTACAGCCACTAGTTGTACAATTTATCAACAAACTCGGTCAAAGCCAACCCATCTACAATGCTTTTAAGGCACTCCGTAGCAGTGATAGTTGGGCAACTTTAGAATTAGCGCAACAGCGCATTGTAGAAGCCGCCATTCGAGATGCAGAACTTTCTGGTGTTGGCTTAAAAGGAGAGGCAAGAGACCGTTTCAACGCCATTCAGATGGAGTTGGCAGAACTTTCTACTAAATTCTCTAACCATGTACTTGATGCCACGAAAGCCTTTAGCTTAACCCTGACAACAAAAGCAGAAATTGACGGTTTACCACCAAGTTTGGTGAGTTTAGCTGCCCAAGCTGCACGAGCCGCAAAAGAAGAGAACGCCACACCAGAAAATGGCCCTTGGCGCATCACTTTAGACTTCCCCAGTTACGGCCCTTTCATACAGCACAGCACCCGTCGAGATTTGCGTGAAAAGCTCTACAAAGCTCATATTACTCGCGCTTCTAGTGGCGATTTAGATAATAATCCGTTAATTGTGCGTATTTTGGAGTTACGGCAAGAACTCGCAGATATACTTGGCTTTAAGAGTTTTGCCGAGTTGAGCCTTGCAAGTAAAATGGCTCCTAATGTTGAGGCAGTCGAAGCACTATTAGAAGAACTACGCCAGGCCAGTTATGATGCTGCTGTCAAAGACTTAAAAGAACTCCAAGCTTTTGCTGCATCTTATGGAGAAGAATATCAAGATTTAAAACATTGGGACATCAGCTTTTGGGCAGAACGCCAACGAGAAGCAAAATTTGCCTTTACCGCTGAAGAATTACGTCCCTACTTTCCCCTTCCCCAAGTGCTAGATGGCTTGTTTGGGCTTGTTAAGCGGCTGTTTGGTGTTACAGTAACCCCTGCCGATGGTAAAGCTCCAGTATGGCATGAGGATGTCCGTTATTTCCAAATAGCCGATGAAACTGGTTCTCCCATCGCTTACTTCTACTTAGACCCCTATAGCCGTCCAGCAGAAAAACGCGGCGGTGCTTGGATGGATGTATGCATTAATCGTGCCAAAACTGAAAATGGTGCAACTGCCATCCGGTTGCCTGTGGCTTATTTGATATGTAACCAAACTCCCCCAGTAGATGGCAAGCCGAGTTTGATGACTTTCTATGAAGTAGAGACTTTGTTCCACGAGTTTGGTCATGGATTGCATCACATGCTCACCAAGGTTGACTATGCTGGAGCCGCAGGCATCAATAATGTGGAATGGGATGCAGTGGAACTACCCAGTCAGTTTATGGAAAACTGGTGTTATGAACGACCCACTTTGTTTGGCATGGCTAAACATTACGAAACTGGAGAAGCCCTACCAGAGCATTATTATCAAAAGCTGCTAGCGGCGCGTAATTATATGAGTGGTACTGGTATGTTACGGCAAATTCACCTTAGCAGTATTGATTTAGAACTACACTACCGCTATCGTTCTGGCAGCAATGAAACTCCAGCAGATGTGCGTCATCGCATAGCTAAGACTACTACTGTTTTACCACCACTTCCAGAAGATTCAATGTTGTGTTCTTTTGGGCACATTTTTGAGGGTGGTTATGCAGCAGGTTACTACAGTTACAAATGGGCTGAAGTCCTTAGTGCTGACGCTTTTGCCGCTTTTGAAGAAGCTGGGCTAGAAAATGAAGAAGCTATAAAAACTACAGGTCGGCGGTATCGGGATACGGTGCTAGCACTCGGTGGTAGCAAGCATCCAATGGAGGTGTTTAAAACTTTCCGGGGTCGTGAGCCAAGTACGATCGCTTTGCTCAGGCACAATGGTTTAGTAAGTGCAGCTGCAAACTAAACAACACCTATGTAGAGATGTTGCAATACAACATCTCTACAACATTAAATATTGGCTTAACTAAACATTATTTTTTAGTTTAGGACTTACGCAAAAACTCTCTGAAACTCTTGTTCCTTTGCGTCCTTCTCTAACGAGACGCTGTGCGAATGCGTCCTTCTCCCAAGGGGAGACCTAACGCGAATGCGGTTCGTTTTTTCATGATTTTGCGTAAGTCCTGTAGTTTAAGGTGTTCCTGGAAGAATCGGTTCTCCGGCAACATCATCTAAGCGGATGCTGCCTAACAAATTTCGCCACTCTGCTTTCAGGGCTGCATCTTGAGGATTTTGTTGACGCAGTTCAGCCAACGTCGTCAGTGCCTCGTACCATATCCCATTTTGGGCATAGATAGCATAGCGCTTTATAGGTTCTGCTGTTTCTATTTCTTTGACTGTTGGTTGACTCAGGTTAACTCGTTTGATTACCCCTTCAACAAAAGTTGGGGGCGAGTTCTTTTGCTTGTCACAGTTAATTGTGAAAAACCAACGGTATTGTGTGTCTACTGCTAAAGCGGGAGCATTGCTAGGCAAAGAAACGCGGATTACTCCTGGCTTATCCGATAAAGCGATCGCTTTTTTGTATACCTCGTTAGCGTCTGGATCTTGCAGTACAAATTCAACTGTATATGGCGAATCTTTGGTATATGGCACATAGAAAAACCAACTTGGATGTTCTACAGTTGTTTGTCCCCAGACATTAATCACTGAGTTAGCTTCCTCAGTAAAGGGTACTAAAGCAGTCAAGTCAATTTTAGTTGTAGGACATCCAGTTTCCCCACGCTTCGCTCCACCACGAACGCGACCTCCAGGAGGGGAGCCAGCTGGAATTGGAGGTTGATTAAAGGTTTTCGCTTGAGCAAGGATCGTTTTAGTATCAGAGCGATTAGGGGTTGGTTTCGCCAGTACTGGAGTCAGACTAACTGATAAATTTGTACAGCTAAAAGCTACTACTAAAAACAGTTTTATCGGTTGTGAATTTGAATTCATAGAAACCTGACCTCATAGGATTTTAGATTTTAGATTTTAGATTTTAGATTTTAGATTGGGCATTTAAAAGAGGCAGAGGGACAGAGGCGAAAGACTTACTGCTACTTCTCCTCTGCTCCCCTGCTCCCTCGGTTACTGAGCGTAGTCGAAGTATGCTCCCTTGCTCCCTCGGTTACTGAGCGTAGTCGAAGTATGCTCCCCTGCCCCTGCTCCTATTCCCCATTTCCCGCCCGCGCTTTTGTTTTTGAATTATTATAAATTGACATCAAAACCCCCATAGCTACCAACGATAAAGCCGAGGGTACGAAAGGCACCCAAGCACCCGAAATGAACAGACCAAAGCAAACTACATACAAAACGCTAGAAGTAACACCGATTGACAATGCCAACCAGGGTAAGGAAAGCCTGCGCCAAGCCAAGACTCCCCCAATCAAAGACCAGCCCCAAATCCAGGCGACCTCCGCCCACCATGACCAAGCCCGCAGCAAAGGCCGCCCATCCTGGACTGCACCAAGGATCTGGCTGACCATGTGAGCTTGTACCAGTACTCCTGGCATTTGCTCATCTAAAGGAATGCCATAAGGTGTAGGCCAGGTGTCTGGAGAATCGCCCTTTGCAGTCACACCAATGAGAACAATTCGGTTTTTGATGGCGTTGGGGTTAATTGGACTAGATAAAAATTGCGTTAGCTTTACCTGTTCGGCTATTTCTTTTGAAGAACGATAGTTGAGTAAGATTTGACCGCCATTCGCATCAATCTTCTGATAGCCACCAGTACGAGACTTCAGATTTGGAAAAATAGTCTTACCCAACTGCAAATTTCCTTCAGGGGTGAACTTTGTTTGAATTCCTAAAGGGCGCAGATAAAGGGATGCTAGTTGTAAACTGAAGGAATATTCAGCAGAACACAATGATGTCGTCTCCTGACTCATGAACAGAAGATGCCGACGAATAACTCCATCGCGATCGTGAATAAAGTCACTGAATCCCAGATTTCCTGGGGGGATTTCTGGTGGCGGCTTAATGCCTTTGATATTTTCTGAGCGATCGCTCCCCTTGCATACGCCAACCAAGTTATGAGTTTGCTGGAGACGAGTAATTAAATCTGGCTCTTTGGCCTGAAAATCACGGTAGATATCCAAGCCGATCGCGCGGGGTTGGTACTGATTCAGTTTTGCTAAGAGTTTATTGAGAGATTTTTCGGAAATAGAAGCTCCGATCAAGTACTCGCCATTTTGTCTTTGAATGGCTAAATCGTCATCGTCAATTGTGATGATCAACAGTCGGTGATCGAGAGCTTCGGCAGGGCGCGATCGCATCATCAGGTCAAAGGCTTGAATCTCTTGATTTTCTAGCAATCCCACCAATCTCGCGCCAAAAACCAAAGCTGTAATTGCCAAGCTGGATAATACAGTTCTCTTAAATTTGCGTCTGTTAGACAAAGGTAAACTTGCTTGCTCTTCCTCTTTAGATTTTGTAGACCTTAATTCATCCCAAGTCGGTGGTATCTGCGCCGGATTTTGGCAAATTACTGGTAGCCAAGTCGCACAAGGAAATCTATCTTCAAGTCCTTGCAAGCGTTCCCGCGCTTGGCGTACCGCTTGATATAAAGACTCGCCACCGGCAAAGCCTTGGAGAAAATATTTTAAAAACTCCTTCGCAACCTGGTCTGGGACGGGTTCGCGCATGACAATTATTTGAGGAATTTGCAAATCAGCCAATTCTCGCGCTAACCCCAATCCATCACAGGAGTTGAATATAGCTAATTGCAAACCGTTTTCAATGGCTTTTTTGAGAGCGTACTTTAACTCGCCAATGGTAAGACTATCAGTTCTATTCAGGTAAATTCGTCCGCTTTCCCCATTTTTGTTGCTAGAACTGTGTCCCGCAAAGAAGAGAATATCCCAGTTTTTTCCCCAGAGATGGTCAGTCAATTCCTTACGTTGTGGTTCTACCAAAAAGCTCACTTCTGCGTTACTACACTGTTGCAGTAAAGCTCGATCGGCTTGGGTGTCAATCCCTTTACTATTGCCCACAATTGCCAAAATATTGACTAATTGATTGAGAGTGCGTGGCTTTTGAGTGCGATCGTAAGATGGTGAAGAAAGGGCAATTTCAGCTTTGGGATAGCGTTCTAACAAGTCCCAAAGATGCCAAGGTAATAACTGCAATTGGCTATTTTCTGTTTGCAGAATCACCCGTACTTCGTCGCTAGACGATAATCTTTCTAACCATTTTTCCCTCAACGGGCGAAACTCCTCTGCTCGCAGCCAGGTATTAAAGCGTGCCCGCAAAATATGAGAAGCGTTTTCGCAGTCTTGCACCATCGATACATTCGTCACCTGCATTTTGTCAGCATGGAGGCGATAACGATTGCCTATCTGCCGATAACTAGACTGCCAATGACTATAATAGAGCGGCATTTCCGGGAATGAAGGGAGCCTCCCGGTGATTTCGGTTGTAGCACGCTCGTGTTCTTCACCAATTTGGAGGGTGACAGCAAACCCCTGTTCAAAACTACCCTCTCCAAATTTGATCGCCACTAATTTACCCATAACCGTCGCTATTTCCCCATGCAAGATCGTGCCCTGTTCTAATGTCCGATCACAAGCGTCTACAGATTTTTTTCAAAATCCCCAAAAACTGGCTTGGATTTTTAATTTTTAATTTTCAATTAATGAATTATCACTTAATAAATTACCGACAAAGAAGGAAGATAGCTACATATTTCAAATTCGGAAATATTCGGTAATACTGGTATTATCCAAGGATACCCTAACACTAAATTGCTCTGTAGGTTCACCACGAAACTGCAACTGAATATAGTTGTCTGATTTTCTCGATTGAGCATCTAGAAATATTGCTCCTGAACTATCTATAACAGTGAGATGAACTCCTGGTGGCAAGTAGATTTGATTTCCAGTGGCGTGCAATTGGAGATGAATACTAGTTTGTTGATCTTTTTCGGGGCTGATTTCTACAATCAACATCACAGGTTGGTTGTGGATTTGGATACCTAAATCAATCACTTTTGCCCGTTTAGTAATTGATTCTGGTTGTTTGAGGGTATCTAATTCCAAAGTTTCAATACTGCGAAAGGCATAAGTTGGCATGAGTTCTGGCACGTTCCACAGCGATTCAATAGTCTCCCAACCAGTTTCAAATATACCAGCAAACCATTGACTCAAATTCACTAATGAATTAGGTGGGGATTGGCGCAGTTCCCAGATGTGGTCAATAAACGCTTCCAATGGTTGCAGTTGCGCTAAAGGAACTGTTTCAGTGGCTACAGTAGGGATAAAACCAAGCAGCCTTGCTTCTTCGAGCGATTCATCAAATTGAACTATTAAATAACCCACCCGTTCTTCCCAAGTTTCTGGAGGAATAAAACATATTTGCTGATGCAGATGGACAGGGCGACACTCCAGACGGCCAATTGAGGGCAGTTCTAAATCAGCGATATCCCCACAAAGGCGCATGATGGGGTTCCAACTGTCACTAGCTTGAAGATCGGTAGGAATATCCATCATTTGCAAGTAGTCATTCACCACCCATACAGCTAAAGTATTCAGCCGGACTTGCTCTGCTTTTTCAAGATTTGGTTGCTGGTTAGCAAATTGCTGGGCAGTTATGCGGGCTGTTTGGGAAATCGGCAATGTTAAAGCGACATCATCTAGCTGATAGGTGGAGTTATTCATAAGTCAATTTCTAGGGATCAATGCTGCTATGTATATATCACCCGCATTCAATAAATTTATGCCACAAAACTGAATACTGGAAAAAAAACTGAATACTGGAAAAAGAGAATTGGGGACTGGGGATTAGGTAAAAATATCCCATAAAATTAAAAGATTGTATATTGAAATGATCTGGGAGATAGAGATTTTGAGTATTTATACTTCTATGAAGATAGCCTCAAACTGCTAAAAGCGGTTTATCAACTAGCAGATAGGTTGCCAAATTTTGAGCCGACAATTTGAGCGTTCAATCACAACCAATTACCAATCAATATATAGGCAGACCAAAAGCTTGGCGCTCTGTAGTTGGGATGTTTTAGCAGTTGTAGTTGGGCACGATGGACTGCTTCGGCTTTGGTGATTTTGCCACTCTTGAGTTCTCGATAGAAGGCACTAACAAACATCGCTGTTGATTCATCATCAATTTGCCACAGGGAAGCGATGGTACTACGTGCCCCAGCACGGACAGCTGCTCCTGCTAGACCGAGTGCTGCACGGCTGTCTCCTGTTGCTGTTTGGCAAGCACTCAAAACCAATAATTCTACGATGGTTTTACCCTGACTGTGAAAGAGAGTATCAAAATCTTTGACATTGATCTGACCATCGAAATCTAAAATAAAAGTGTCTTCAAGGCGGGAGCTAAACTGACCGTGGGTTGCCAAATGCACTATGTTGAATGAAGTAGCACCAATTTCACTTTCCAAATTCTTTTTCTTAAAATCGCCATCTAATAGGCTGGTTGTCGAAACTCCAGCTTTCGCAATACCGTCAAATTCAGATTTGATCGCCAGCAATGGTGCAAACTTGGGAAATCCTGGCGGTGGCTGAGTCAGTCCTGCGGTTAGCGCTCTCAGTTGCTGTTTTACCAGCGGTTTTGGGTCGAGGAGTTGCAGACCGACACTCAGAGCGATCGCATATTTCTCTACTAAATATTGTTTACCATCGTAGAGAGCTGCCATTGGTAAATTGCGTAATGGCCCATCTAGGACGAACACTAACGTATCGACGCCACTTTGTTGCAATTGTGACTCAATAGGTTTAAGTAGCCAGTTGTAAACTTCTTGCGATTGGGTTTGGACGATCTTAGTAGCAGTTGGATTGACAAGATTTCTTCGCAGTTCTATTAAAAGGTTCTCTACTTCGGCTTGGGAAATCTTAGTACTGTAGCTTTGCAAAGATTGTGTAGGAATTTTGACAATTACCTGGAGTTCGTCACGAAGAATAATTGGATAAAGGATGGCAGCCTTGGAATTATCTTTCTCTACTACTCGATCGAGGGCTACTTTCTGACCTTGCAGACAAGCTTCCTGAAAGAAGTCGTCTAATTCTGCTAGTTGGAGTGCTTCAATCCGTTCGCGTGCTTTCTCCAATATTTTTTCATTTGGTTTTCCTTTTTGGGATTGCAGTAGCAACTCCACTGACTGGCGGTAAACGGGTTCTACACTGTCCCGGAAGTCAAATTGCACATCTTGGTTCACGACATCTTTATTGACTACTAAATCTTTGCGGAGAGACTCAAGAGTGTCTACAGCAGCATCATAAGCGGCGATCGCACCATTAATATCTTTTTGTGCCCAAAGCAATCTACCTAACTGCCACTCCAAGCTATAGGTAATTTCTGAGGCATTGCTACTCTGTGCCAAAGCTAATCCTTGCCGGGTCAGGTCTTGCGCTTCTGCCCACTGTCTGGTTTCTTCGTACAAGCCGCCTAAACTCTTTAGAGCATAAGCCTCTGCCCGTTTGTCTTCTAAACTGCGGGATTGCTGGATGGCACTAGCGAGTAATTTTGCTGAGTCTTTTGTACTTAATCCTGAGTAAGAACTCTGACTTGATGCTTGCAATACACCACTCTTGACTTTGGCTAAACTTTGTGAATAGTTAACCTGAGCGTAAATACTCGCACGGCTGAGGGGAAGTTGCTTGAGGTGGGACTCAATGGACGGCAAAATAGTTTGCACCTTTGCCCATTCTTTATCTTTAATCAGTAGTCCCAGGTGATTGAGTTGTGCTTGAACTTTTGTGAGGGGTGAGGGAGATACTGCAACTGTTTGTTGATAATAGGCGATCGCCTGTTCCTTTTGGTTTTGTTTACGGGCATTATTCCCCAAGCTGAACAGACTAGCCCCAATATCAGCGCTTGATTGGAGATTTTGAGCAATTATCAGACTTGCTTCTAAGGCTTTGCGTGACTTTTTCAAATCGCCCAATACCAAAAGGGCATCACCGAGCGATCGCAAACTCACTGTTTTTTCTCTAGAATCTGGTTGAGATTTTAACGTCTTACTTATTCGATCGAGTGTTTTGAACGCTCGCGGGTAAAATCCTTGGGTGCGCCACGCTTGTGCTTGATTGATTAGCGATCGCACCACGCCACTTTGATTATCTGCTTGTTTGTAAATTTCTTCTGTCTGCTGCCAAGTTGCCAAAGCCGCCTCAGACTGTCCCATTGCCAATTGCAGACGACCTTGAATATCTAATGATTGGGCAAATATTTGCAGATTTTGGTTTTTATCCTGTCCTTGGAGTAAATTTAAGCTTTCTGTAATTGCCTGCTGCGCCTGACTCCATGCACCGAGTTGCTGGTAAGCTAGGGAAAGATTACTCAGTGTCACTGCTAGTGCAAGGCTCTCCCCTTGCTGGTCACTGAGCAATGCCGAAGTGTGCTTATATATTTGGACAGCCTGTTGTAATACTTCTACAGCTTTGGCAAATTTGCCATTCCTGTATAAAACTTTGCCCTGCTGTAGGAGTGAAGCGGCATCAGTGGGCACAGCCAGCGATATTGTACTATTTATTGGCAGTTGGGATAAAGAATTGATTGAGCTAGGAACTTTTGCTAGCACTGGTGAACCGACAATGCATAGCAAAGCGATCAAAAAGTACAAAGGCAAACGTAAACAGTGAGCTAGTGCAGTGAGCCAGCGCGTCCTTGCCGTTTCTCTACTCCTGCTTTTAAACTTTAGAGAATTTGCGCCAAAAATCCTAGTTGTTTTAGCCATAAGCATGACGAGAGGTAGGTGATAACCAGAAACACATAGGATGAACTATAGGCTAACAGGGTAATGTTACCATTCCCATCCCTCAGCAATCTTTGAGCTTCCACAATTTTCTTATTTATGGCGATCGCGGTGAAACTTGATTAGCAAAGTATAGTTAAAAGGCGATCGCTAACCTTAACCAAAAACCCGCCGAAACAGTACTGAGTAAAAAGTAAAATTAACTAGGTCTAGACATTAAATCAATTCCGAGGATGAATACCTCGGCTGAAAATGGGAAGATTCATCAGTACTACTTCTGACTCAGCACTAGCTCAACCCTAGCTATTCGCTAACAGCACCGATCATAATAATCCCTCCAATTCTGCAAACTTACGCAAACGCGGTAAACATTGGCGTTGATAAAAACTGCTTAATGTCGGAATTGACAACCCAAATTCCTCAGATAAATCTTTCCAGCTAACTTCTGGGGGTAAGCGTTTGATAATTAACACCTGACAATTCACATCTGGACGCCCTTTAATGTAAGTACCGCGCAGTTCCCCATCCGAATCTGTCTTCGCCCATATCTCCAACTCTTCCAAAATTGGAGGTGCTTGGGGGGTAGCGTGTAGGTTATCTACAGGATCGATGGTTTCACTTATTCCACTAGATGTAGACTGACGAATTCTCAAAGGGACTGTTGTGGCTTGTTCTCGGTTCTGCTTAAGGTAAAAGTCTTGTAGTCTCCGTTTTAGGTAAGCATTCAGCCAGGTGATCACACTGCCATAATTTGGATCGTAGATTTGACCTGTCAAACCTTCACAAACATTACGACAGAAATACAACCAAGTTTGTTGTAGTGCGTCTTGATAGTAGGGAGTAGTTTCCCTCCAGAGTCTACTTGCTGTCAAGCGAATAATTTGCGTGAGCAGCTTCTGACGCTGAGGGCTTCCAGGTTGGTGTCCACAGGCTTCTGTAACTAAGCGGCGTAGCTGTTCATCGAATTGAACCATGACAATCTTGGCGAAGAAAGCAAGAATATCTTAGTATTGCGTATAACAACACCCGAAAGAATTACCTTTCGTCAAGATACTAGTATCTTTTTTAAAAGGCGGTGGTGCATTCAAGTTATTTTAAATGCATATTTTAGTTAAGTTTTTGAAACAGCAGTAATAGTTTTTTCTAATGATTGCAATGCTGTCAATAATTTGCCTTTTTGGGGTTTAGAAGCTTTAAGTTCTCCTGTAATCTGATCCATATTTGTCTCTATAGTTTCATAATTATTACGAGATTTAACTTTGATACCGTCTTCAACTTCTTTCCAAGAATCCTCAAATTTATCAAATTCTTTTTTAGCTTGAACAAAGTTGCCAGATGTAACTGCGGCTTTAGTTTTGGATACTATAGTTAGTAAACTACTATTACCTGTAGTAGATGTTGTCGCCGGGGCTGATGCTACGCTAGGATTAGGAGTCACCGCTGGGGTAGTTTGGGTAGTAGCTTGTTCGGGACTGTTACAGCCTACCAAAGCTAGCAAGCTGATACCTACAACGCTCGACATTAGTTGAAAAAACTTCATTGTAAAACTCCTTGATTAATTATAGGACTTACGCAAAAACTCTCTGAAACTCTTGTTCCTTTGTGTCCTTCTTTAACGAGACGCTGCGCGAATGCGTCCTTATTCCAAGGGGAGACGCTAACGCGAATGCGGTTCGTTTTTTCATGATTTTGCGTAAGTCCTGAATTATTAAAATCTAATTGATGAAAGAAAAAAGTCTCATATTTGCCAGTATTAACAGCAACATTTATAGAGATAGTCTCTACTAGCTAAATATATCATTTAATCCTATACTTATTTCTATAATAAGTTTCAAAAGCAAAAAAAGGTAACATAAGACGGGCATTTGATTAATAATTTTTTATACAGGAGATAACTGCTTCC
Organism: Nostoc sp. EspVER01; assembly: GCF_034530635.1. Lineage (NCBI taxonomy): Bacteria > Bacillati > Cyanobacteriota > Cyanophyceae > Nostocales > Nostocaceae > Nostoc > Nostoc sp. EspVER01. Next base: position 66,009 of record NZ_JAVRCS010000004.1, on the reverse strand, counting down.
TTTGCAGGATAAATTGGCGGCTGTAAGCATCGAAATTTCAAGCCATATTGGTTTAAATTATCCCATAAGAGACTTCCAAATAAAAAATATCCCAAATTCTCTTGTAGTATGGGTGTCCTCATCCGTCACATATTCAAGGCGGTCAGGATGCCCACCCTACAAGATGGATAATTTATTTCTTGTCAGTTCCTAATTCCGCAAAGCCTAATTTTAATAACCACTAGTATAAAATAATAATCTTTCTGGAGCAAAGACTATGAAACGAGCATTTCGCAAGTATCACCGCGCGATCGGTATCATAATTTGTCTACCTTTAATGTTAACTGTATTGACTGGTATATTGACAACTATTGTTAAGGAATGGTCAATTAGTACTGGGCTTTCTTCTAGTTTGCTGTTAAGAATTCATACAGGGGAAATCTTGCATTTAGAAGCAATTTACCCAATTTTTAATGGATTGGGATTGATTGGGTTGCTGGTGACAGGAATAAGTATGTCTGGATTATTAAACCGTAAAAAACGGAGCGACCTCAATAATTAAGATTAGCTTATTCGAGATTTGAGAGGTTCGGTGAAGAGTACTTACAACAATACCTTAATTTTTATCAAATGATAAAAATTAAGGTAATAAAATTATAGTATATTTCAAGTTGGGGAGTTACACTAGCTAACTCTGTCACCAAGATATAAACCAGGTTTTCCTTCTGAATTCTGCTGTATCAGATTTGATTTTTATCTTACTCCCCACTCTCTTTAATATAATCCTAGCCAGGATAGGATATTTTCCCACCAAGAATATCTCAGATTACCTACACTCAATTTCATTTTGTTGCGAATATCTTGGATTTTCCAGTTGGTTAGTTTAGCTAGAGTTTGCGCCTCTTGTTCAAAACGTTTAGGTAAAGACTGCTTATATTGTCTACCAGCCTGACATTTGAGTTCCCCTTGGAACGGATGTTGCAAAACATAACGTCCTTGGAAAGATTCACTGTTGGCTGTTTGTTGAAATATCAAGTCTTCAGGGAATTTGTCGCGGGTATAGCGAACATGCAAGCGAGAGATGAAGACGTTACTTCTAGGAGAGGGACGACGAAAGCTGGGGGGTACTGGCACATTACTTGGAGAATTATCATCTAGCCAAAATACACCTGCTTGCTTGAGTTCTTCTGGAGTCAGGGGTTCGGCAGAACAAGGATCGCAACTACCCATATCCCAAGCGTATTCTAAAAAACCAACTTTCCTGTCTTCTTTGGTGTAGATAGTTTGAAACATGGATTTGTAGAATTCACCAAATTCATCTTTGACAAATAAGGGAATATTCGCGTCGGAGGGAATTTTTACCGTCCGATAGTTAGTGATTTCTGCCTGTCCTTGGGGCGAGAGAATGTAGACAATTAAATCCTGCTCTGTCTTAGCATTGATCATGCCCAAACGAATTGGCAGCATGAATTTAGGTGATTGGTAGGAAATTTGTAACGGACGGAGAAACTGGTAGCCAGATTGCTCGAATTTATCCAAGTTGACTTTAGCAACAAAGAATTTCATTGAGGAGCGAATATAAGGCTGAAGTAACTGTTTCGCACCTCTGGGGATTTTGTAGCCATTGCGTTTAAGCCAAGTTTCCAACCCACCAGATTCTTTCGCACTGAGGATCACAATATCGTATTCGCCAACGTTAAAACGTGCTTCAACCGTCACACCCAAACTAGCATCGTCCCTTGCACTTCCCGCCTCACTTCTCGCTGCTGCTGGCGCTGGTGCTGCTGATAACTCTCTTTCGTAAACTGGGGCACAAGGATCTGGGTCAAAATATTCTACCAATCGCGGCGCACTAAAAGCATCTAGCCGCTCGATAATCTTAGGTTCAGTGACGCGAACTTGTTCTTTTTGCAGCACTGTTGGCACTGGTACTACCATTGCAAAATCTTTGACTTCGCCTTGAAAATCGTTTGCCATTGTCATGATAGTGCGATCGCCATCCCGCGCGATCGCTACCTGAGAAGCTTTGTTATACAGTTTTGTATCAGCTTTGGCTACATAAAATCCACAAAATGCCCAAGCTGCGGGGGCAAAGCACAAAACAGCTACAATTGCTAACAATAATGGTGTTAAAAGTCGAAAAAACTTCATTATTTTATACCTCTATCTTTTTGAGTTAGGAGTTAGGAGTTAGGAGTTCTATCTCTGCTTCCTGATCTTTTTCTTGCCAAGTAAACCTTGGGGCTAACCAGAAACCATCTAGGAGGATACTCAACGGTGCAAGGGCAAACAGCGCCCAGAAAACTGCTGTGGAAACAAAGAAATAATTTCGCAGGATAAAGGTTAATCCGGCGATGCAAATTGCCCAAACTATACGCCCAATTCGGGAATTGGGAATCGATCGCGGATCGGTAATCATAAATAGGGCGAACAGCAGCAAAGATCCACTCATCAATCGATGCCAGTAAACATCCCAAGTCCAACCCAGCCAGAAATTGCGAATGGCTTCTAGCAAAGAGTAGGAACCCAAAAAAGCTGCTGTGGTATCCCAACGACCAATGCGCTGCAAAATCATACCGCCAGTACCGAGAAATAATAGCCCATACCACCACTCTTCACCCCATTGTCCCGGCGAAACCCAAGCATCCGGGGTGAGAATTAAGGCAGATATGATGCCAAAGTTGGCGGGATTGAAGAAATGCTTATCGCCGACTTGGAAGATAAATTTGCTAGCGATCGCAATTGCTGCGGCTATTGCCATTGTCGTCCAATGGTCAGCCCGCAACAGTAAACTCAGTCCCAGTGATGTAATTAAAGCACTGCGAAAATTTGCTACTTGTTCTTTGCCTGTTACCCATGACAATATCCATTGAGTTGCTAGACTTGTGGCGATCGCTACCGCAATTAACTCTGGTCGCAGCGTCCAATCTCGTGTACCGATTCCCAAGACTAGGAACAAGCCCAAAAATAAAATCTGATAATCTCGTATATCTTTTAGTAACATCAACCCTTAATTCAGGGATTCCCCGTAGATTTGTCATCAATCTAGACGAGAGATAGGTAAAATAGCATTGCTGTTACAGATTTTGTTACAAAATAAAGCATTGACAGACCAAAGCGATCGCTCTGATGTTAGAACCTTTGATGCCGAATTTTGATGCAATACCCCAAGTAAAAATAGCCAAAAAATAGAGTGCGATCGCACTCTATTTTTGAAATTAATTGATGCACAAGCTCAATAGCAATTACACCAGCACAATGTCTAGATTAGTACTAAGACCAGAGGGTTTGTTCTCGATGGTAGCGAATAGGCTTCCATTGTAGGATAAGTTTCCATTATTGTAGTCGTAGCTGAACTGGCTGTTAGAGGTAGCGCCAAAGCCATACTTAGAAATCTGGATTTTGTCACCCTCTTTCCACTCAAAGTCTTTGATAATGTCAACGCCTTCGTAGAAGCTATCGAAGACAAATGTATCTGCGCCAGCACCGCCATACAGTACGTCTTGTCCGCTGCCACCTTTTATGTAGTCATTACCAGCCCCAGTGATGATTGTGTTATTTGCGGCACTACCAATCACATTGTCATTGCCGCTCCCGGTTATGATGTTCTCGAAGTTGAGAATGTCTTCGTTATAGAAGCCTGGGAAGGATGCAACACCAGTTGCCAGGTTGTAAGTGCCTCCACCATTCCAGTATGTGTAATCAACGGTGTCTATACCAGCACCACCATCCATGTAATCATCGCCACCACCACCACTAACTGTATCGTTACCAGCCCCAGTGATGATTGTGTTATTTGCTTCACTACCAATCACATTGTCATTGCCGCTCCCGGTTATGATGTTCTCGAAGTTGAG